>CAYYHL010000084.1:0-8043 GCA_964471775.1 uncultured Clostridia bacterium | reverse complement strand
ACCTCCGCTACGAGATCCAGAGTCTCGCGGCCTACCGCTAGCCGATCCCCCAAAAATGAGAAATACCTCAGGACAATTCCTCTCTATCGCTACATATCCGCTTTGGAGGACATCATTACTAGAAACTGTTTTTGAGCATTTCCAAGGTTCTCCCAATCCGTCCTATGACTTCCTCTTTGCCCAATACCACCGCCAGCTCAAATAAGCCGGGTCCCCTCATTTTTCCCGTAAGGGCTACCCTTAGGGGATGGAAAACCTCGGAAGGAGACAGGGAAGAATCCTCAGCCAATCTCCGCAAAACCTGCTCCAAGCTCTCTTCCTCAAAGGGAGAAAGAGCCTGTATGCGCAACCGCGCCTCTTCCAAGAGCGAAGGAACGTAGTCTTTCTCCAATCTTTTTTTGACGGAAGTAGGGTCATAGGGAAAATCAGGGGTGAAAAAGAACTCTGCTAGATCAATAATCTCGGGAAGCACCTTAATTCTCTCCCGCTCCAGGCCGGCTACCTCAAGAATCTTCTGATGAGCAGTCGAATCCACGCTTTCCTCAATCAGGCCAGCTTTCCTCAGGTAAGGAATGAGTAGGTCTACCAATTCATCCGGATCCATCCTCCTTATGTATTCACCATTCATCCACTCCAGTTTCATGGGATCAAAAATGGCCGCACTCTTCCCCACCCGCTCCAGGCTAAATTTCTGAATGAGCTCATCCCGGTCAAAGAACTGTTGGCTGTCGGGAGTAGACCACCCTAATAGTGCCAGATAATTAACCATAGCCCAGGGAAGATATCCCTGCTCCCGATAATAAGAAACAGAAGTTGCACCATGTCTTTTGCTTAGTTTTGAACTATCCTTCCCCAGAATTAAAGGTACGTGAGCAAAGAGAGGAAGAGGGAAATCTAGAGCCTGATAGAGTAGAACCTGACGGGGCGTATTGGGAAGATGCTCATCCCCCCTTATTATGTGCGTTATCTTCATTAGACTATCATCAATGACGCAGGCGAAATTGTAGGTAGGGGTGCCGTCCGATTTCAAGATGATAAAATCACCAATCAGCTTATTCTCAAAGCTCACCCTACCTCTCAATACATCATCTACCCAAACAGTTCCTTGGGGTACTCTAAATCTCAAAGCAGGTTTTCTCCCCTCGGCCTCCAGGCTTCTCCTTTCTTCGGAGGATAGAGTCCAGCATCCCCGAGGGCAGGTGAAAGGCTCTCCTTCCTTCTGAAGCCTTCGCTTTTGATCTTCCAGCTCCTGGAGACTGCAGTAGCAAGGATACGCCTTTCCCTCCTCCAAGAGCCTCTGGCCATACCGCTCATAGATGTCGAGTCTCTGGGACTGGCGGTAAGGGCCGTATCTGCCTCCTTTCTCGGGTCCCTCATCCCAATGCAGCCCCAGCCATTTGAGACTATCAAGAACAACTTCATAGAAATCCTCACTGGAGCGGGCCACATCGGTATCCTCAATACGCAGGATAAACTTTCCTCCGTGATGCCTGGCGAACAACCAATTGAAGAGGGCTGTTCTTGCCCCACCTATATGCAGTTGCCCCGTAGGACTGGGAGCAAAACGCACCCGAGAATAGGCTCTGCCTGAACCTACCAACTTGACCTCTCTTTCATTGTCCAGAACCCTCTTAACCTGCCCTAGAATTAGAGTTTACAGCAATAAACGGTCAAAAAAAATTGGGAGTTTCAGGAATTTTTTTGAAGAGCCCGGGGCACAGAGTCCCTCTGGCGACTACTTCCCACACTCCCAAATTCTTACCTGGCGCCTGCCCATTTTTTACTTGTTCTTGTGTCGACTTGCCCGTCGGCTTTTTTTTCTCTTATGCTTGGCGACTTTCGTTTTTTTTCTTCTTTTGTCGGAAACCACTCCTCATCCCCCATCCATTATCTACGTAGCATATTCATATGTCTCGTACTGGCTTCCCCTGCCTGGACAACATCCCCTCCGTATCTTGGGCCCGGGAAAATATCTAAAATTCTTCTTACATCTTAAGCAAGAGAGCGCCTTTGTCAACTCCCGTGACCTTCTGCCTTAAGATGCTGAATGCGGGCTGCCGCTATTTCCTTCTCTGGCGACAGGGGATAGCGAGAAATGAGCTCTTGATACCTTCTCTCAGCCTCTTGCAATTTTCCCTGCAGCTCCAGGCATCTCGCTATTCCCAGACTCACCTCAGGTCCCAAGGGGCCCTCAGGATCTTTTCCTAATGCAATCTCGTAAACTTCGATAGCCTTCTCAAACTCTCCGATTTCTTCATAGCAACTGGCGAGCCTTGCCTCTACCAAGGGAGAAAAATAGTCGCCGCCATATTTGTCCACAAATCGCTGGAAGGCACGAGCAGCTTCCTGGTATTCCTCAAGACAGTAGAGCGAGGCACCCAGATAAAAAAGGACCTTCTTTTTATCCCCAACTAAGGGCCGCCCCAGAATGTCCTGGTAGAGATTCTTTGCCCGACTGCATTCCTCTCTTTTTTTCTCCCCTTGGCTATTTTGAGCTTCTCGATAGGAGGAGATGGCTAATTCGAAATCGGCTCGAGCCTTTCGGTTAACCCGGTCGGAGACAAGAAAAAGAACCGAAAATATACCTACTATCGCTGCTCCCAGCAAAGCAAGCAACAGAATTCTTTTTCGATTTATCTGGGGTAGTTTTAGCCATTTTGGTTTCCAATCCTGCTGCATTTTCAAGCTGCTCCAACAATCTTCACTTTGCCCCAGGCTCCCATTTGTCTGTCCTTTATGATTACTCCACCCAGCACCCCGGGTACCTCCTTCAGCCTCTCAAGCCCCCGGGAGATATCGGAGGCGCTCTTTGTCAAGTTTCCCACTGCTGTAGCCATAGCATCAGCCAAAGCAGTGGAGAAAGAGAGGACAACTACAGCATCTGCCTGACCCAGAGAATCAGAGTGCCCAAAAGTTCCCGCGGAACAGCAAATGCCCAAGGGCGTTTCTTCAGGCTCTATCTCCAGAGCAATTTTCCCTGTAAGAGGGGATTCACCTGCATAAATTCCCACTTCTTTTCTCTTTTTGACCTTCATGAAGATATCGCCCCCGTTTTCAACTATGACTTGATGGCAGCGCTCAAGAAGTCTCTTGCCCACAGACTCTGCTATAGCACCGGCCACGGCAGCCATTGGTCCTACGCGGGCTATGTGGGCAGCTTCAACCATAGCTCTGACAATGGGTGGCATCCCGTCCTCTACGGAAAGAGGTTTAAAAGTGGATTTGAATATGGGGTTACGGTAAATATACTGCTCTACATCCTTTCGGCACCAAATCAAGGCTTCCTCCGTCTCGTAAGATAGCTTCCTATCAGCAAGAACGAGAAGATTGCTTTCCTTTATATCCACCTGGAATGAGTAAAGCCTACCCGGACTGATTAGCTGCCTGTAGATGGTTCTTTTGTCAATCTTTCCAGGATCTTGGTTTCTTTTGCCATCCACTAGCTGAATCACTTCCTTTACCTACTACCTGGTTTCACCAGAGGAACTGTCTCCTTGCAAAAAGGGCATTCAGGTTCTGGGTAGGCCTGGATTTCAAGACTCATCAGGCTCTTTGGGTAAATTCTTCTTTGGCCTCCCGCCCTACCCCTTTTCAAGTCAAAGAATATTTTTCCTCCACTCCGATCCACCAGGCATCCTACCCCGACTGTTGTCCCTCCTGAGGCCTCTACAAGTTTTACAATTTCGCCCGCCGAGCCCCCGGTAGACATGACATCCTCCATCACCAGAACTCTCTCACCAGGATTCACCTTGAATCCTCGCCTCAGGGTAAGATGTTTCTTGTCTCTTTCGGCAAACATGGCCCTAACTTCCAACATTTCAGCCACCTTCTGACCCACGACAATCCCTCCGATAGCTGGGCTTATCACCACATCAACCTCCAGGCCTTCAAAGAGATAGGCCAAAGAGCGGCAGAGCTTTGCAGCATCTGAAGGGTACTGCAGGACCAAGGCTGCCTGGAGGTATCTCCCACTGTGAAGGCCGGAGGAAAGCTCAAAGTGACCCTCCAGGTAGGCCCCTCTTTCTCTGAAAATAGCCAACACCTCGTCATTGCTAAGCATTTTCCTCACGCGAAGCGCTGATGGGGAATGGCACATCCACAGTCTAGTCGGCAAGTTCCATCCCAATCGCCCTTCTTATCAAGCTTCTCAGTCGTGCTTCAGCCACCTGGGGGAACCTCTGACTAGAATCGGGAATTATGGTGATTATGGGAAAGACCTTTTTTTCACTTAATCCCTCTATGACATTCATGCATTCTCGAGCTATGGATTCGGCCACGAAAATAATACCATAGCCTTTCCTAAAGGCTTCCTGGAGTACACCAGCCCCCTCCTCAGGTCGAGGACAAATGAACACCTCAAGCCCCATAGATAAGAAAAGAAGGGAGGTTTCCTTATCTCCCAGAACAGCCATCTTCAACATACCTCATACTCCTTTGCTGCGAGTTTCCTTGGACTAGCCGGTACTCCTCGCTCTGGGTTGTGGCGTCAGCTTCTCTCTCAGGATTTGTCTTAAGAGCCTTATCTCCTTTTTTTTGAGTAGAATGTAGTTCACAAGAGGTTCTTTGCCAAAAGTTATATAGTATCCGCTGCTGGCGTATTCCAGGATGTAACTATCAAAGAATTCTTCCAGGCCGAAAAGGCTGCCCCCCCTGTCTAATTCCTCCAGAGCTTTTTTCACGGGCTCGCCATAATCGGTTTTGTCCAATCTGTCCCCCAAAGCTTCTTTAGGTTGAGAAGATAGCTGAACTAGCTCCATTTTCTCCATTGTACCCTTTTCCACTAAAACTCTTTCTAATAGCTCTCTCTCATTTGCCTCTTCCCACAACTTGATCCTGAGAAAGGACTGAATGTTGAAAGAATCAATTCGAAGCTCGACAAAATGGGTGAGGAAAAGGTCATGGTAGTCCTCTATTGCTGTTCTGAGCCACTCAAAAAGATGTCTATCCATAAAGCTATCCAGAATCTGGGGATGAGGATGGGTCTCCATTAAGACAGCAACCTCTTGAATGAGAGTTTTGAGCTCCGGCGCGAGGCGAGAATAGTCTGCCTCCCGGACAGCTTCTTTGAGAATTTCCTCGTCCTGTGTCCCTGCCGGGGAGAGTTCCGGCTCCAGAGGTGGGGCTAGATTCAGGGGAGGCTGCTTTTGAACATGAAGTTTGAGGAGCACTTTCAAATTGTGAAAATCATAATCCAGCCAAAATAGATCTACCAGCTCCGGGTCAGGACAGAAGCTTCTGAGGTCCTGATAGGTCCTCTTCAGTTCTTCTCCCAAACCCTTCTCAAACCTCTCTGGAGATACGTTCTTGAAGGACTCAGAATAAGGGCTGATCTTGTTCAGAATCTCGACAGCTTCTTCTATTCCCCCGGCCTCCCTCAGCCGATTTAGATCAGTTTCTTGGAGCAGGTGAATTTCCAACCCCCGAATCCTACCTGTAGCATAGGTATATCGTGTATCCTTAGTGGGTACTTCCAGATATTTCAGAGTCATCCTTCCTCCCTTTGGCAAGACTTACCAACTTTTCCACAATTTCCTGTGTTGCCCGGGGACGAGCTAAATCTCCCACCCGACTCTGCCACTGGGCCAAGTCAAAAGAATTATCCAGGAAACTTTGGATCAAATTAATCAAGTCTTCCTTGTCCTTTAATTCAAAACTTATTCCCTTATGGGAAAGAAGCTGCTGATTTCTCCTTTCCTGACCAGCCAAGGAATCGACGATCCCCAGAGGCAGTTTCTTAACCAGAGCCTCGGCAGTGGTGAGCCCTCCCGGCTTGCTGATAAGCAGATCTGAAATCTCCATGAGCTCGTCAATCTGTTTTATGTATCCGAGAACCTTTAGAGGCAGATTCAAATCGGACTCTAATGCCCGAAGTTTTCTTCTGAGACGCCGATTTATTCCTGTTACCACCAAAAGTTGAATGGGAAGATGGGAACTATCCAGGGTAACTACTATCTCTTTCAGAGACCCCATTCCCAGCCCTCCTCCCATCAAAAGAATAGTGAAAAGATCGCCTCTCACCTCCCATTTCTTCCTCAAGTCTGCTTTGTTTTTGTGTTGGGAGAAATCCATCGAAATGGGAATACCCACAGTGTAGAGCTTGCCAGGAGAAACGCCTTCCTTGATCAGTTTTTTTCTCAAACCCTCATGGGCCAAGAAGTACGCATCCACGTTATCATCAAACCAGTAGGGATTCAGACTAAAGTCAGTGCTAACAGCGGCGAGCAGGTAGTCTGAACGCTTCTTTTTCTTTATGGCAGCGCAAATAGGGGACGCCAGGCTGTAGGTGCATATGATTGCGTGGGGTGAGAAAGGGAGGATAACCTCCCTGTAGAGTCGGAAGTAATTAAGCTGGTACAAAATGCCTCTTAATCCGTAGGTTAGCCAGTACACCTCTTTGCTATCCCAGATAAGGTCCCAGAACCAGGGGACGAACTTTATTATGGCATTGTAAAGACCATTCAAAAGACATACCCAGAAAGGGTTACCGTAGCGAAATAAATTGACATTCTGGACCTGGGCATCAGGGTGGAGCTTCTTCAGGGTATGCTTTATGGCCTCCGCTGCCTGTCGGTGGCCAGAGAGGGTACCCACAGACAAAAGGAGAACTCGCAGGTTCTGATTTTTCATTCTTCCTTCCCATGACTTCTTACGGAATATTTCTTTAGTTCTTGCGGGTCCTTTCACCACTTGAGAGCTGTTAGGCTTTTCTTCGAGAAAGTCTTACCAACAAAACGGCCCCGGCATATCCCAACAGTGCTACCCCAATAAGATAAAAGACCTGCGAAGGAGGGACACGAGTTCCCACCACCCCCGCCAACCAGACAAAAATGAGGAACGCCGAACTGATTATCACCTCCAGGGCAGCGAAGATTCTGCCTCGAATTCTGTCCGGAGTTATTTCCTGTACCAAAGTGTAGGAAGCAATCATGATTGGGGAAGCTACCAGTCCTATTACTCCCACCCCCATAGATAAAAGAAAAACAGTCCTACTTTGTGCCAGAATAATGGTACCTATCCCCGCCATGATAATGCTCGTTAGAATGACGCGATCCCGCCGAAGATGTTCGCCAAAATGACTGTAGAGCAAAGACCCACACAGAACAGTGCCTCCCAACGACGCAGCAAGAATACTGAGCCCAATCGTTCCCAGACCCAAAGCTTTGGTAACGAATACCGTAACTATAACATACCCCAGGCCACTGGCTCCCATCAGGACAAATAAACTGATGGCGACAAACTTGATCCTCGTTTCCCTGCCGATAAACTTGAATCCCTGAATTAGCTCTCTCCCCACCTCCCTCAAGCCTGATCCTCCGTGAGAAGGAGCATCCTCCTGAATCCTGATGGCAGAAATAGCCAAGCCGGAGAGAGCAAAACCGAGAGAGTTAAGATAGAAACTGGTCCTCACTCCAATAAAGGCTACCACGATTCCTCCTATGCTCACCCCCCCTACGGTGGCGGCCATCCTGGTGATATTCGAAAGAGAGTTGGCGGCAAGAAGTTCTCCTTTTTCAACAAGATTAGGTATAATGGCTGACCTGGCGGGAATGAAAAAGGAGGTCACAGCGAAGACCAGGAATATTACTGCATAAACATGGGTCATCCCCTTTTGGTAGATCATCAGTGGAATAATCAAAATAAGTCCTGCGCGCAAGAAATCACAGGACATAAGGGTATTTTTCCGTCGCCACCTATCCACATAAACCCCGGCCAAGGGAGCAAAGATTACCACGGGTAGAGTGGAAAAGAAGAAAAGATTCCTCATGACAGGAATTGAATGGGAAAGCGGCATGGCCACTGTCTCTTTGAGGTACAAACCCACCAGAGCCATTTGCGCCAGCCGATCGCCAAAGTGAGAGATGATCTCCCCTATCCAAAGAAAAAAAAAGTCCCTATTCTTCAGCACCCTCAAGGGGCTGCTTCTTCTTCTCATTTCGCCGGGGGTACCCTGTGTTTTTTCAAGGCTATCAAAAACATCCCGTGCTGTCAAGAGGTATCTCGGCACAATTTTCCCGTGCTCCACAGGAACCCTCTTCCCGTCTT
>CAYYHL010000083.1:0-8047 GCA_964471775.1 uncultured Clostridia bacterium | reverse complement strand
GAGGAAGCTAATTTCTTTCTTTCTGACTTTGAGGCAAGCGGAGCCATTGAAAGAACTACCCTCTTTCTTAATCTTGCCGATGATCCGGTCATAGAAAGAATCTCCACTCCGCGGATGGCCTTCACCTGCGCCGAGTACCTGGCCTTTGAAAAAGGAATGCATATTTTGGTCATTCTCATCGATATGACCAATTACGCTGAGGCTTTGAGGGAGCTTTCTGCGGCCAGACGGGAAGTTCCTGGAAGAAGAGGATATCCCGGGTACCTGTACACAGATCTTGCCACCAATTATGAGAGAGCAGGGCGAATCAAAGAAAATGAGGGGTCCATCACTCTCATTCCCATTCTGACCATGCCCGATGATGATAAAACCCATCCCATTCCAGACCTGACCGGGTATATCACCGAAGGACAAATCATTCTTCAGAGGGATCTTCATCAAAAAGGTATCTATCCTCCCATCAATGTTCTTCCTTCCCTTTCCCGCTTGATGGACCAGGGGGTGGGAAAAGACAAGACCAGGGAGGATCATCGAGAACTCTCCAATCAGCTCTATGCTGCCTATGCCCAGGGAATTGAGGTTCGGGAAATGGCCCTGGTGATGGGGGAAGCTACTCTCAGTGAGATGGACAAGAACTATCTTCGTTTCGCCAATGAGTTTGAGCGAAAATTTGTCTCTCAGGGAGAGTATGAGAACAGGGAAATAGAGGAAACTCTAGATTATGGTTGGGAGCTCCTCAGGATGATTCCCCGCTCAGAGCTGAAAAGGGTAAGGGACGAGTATATTGAAAAGTACGGAAAGCGGAAAGAAGAAAGGTAGATTGGAAGATGCCCCAGACAGTCCAGGTAAGCCCCACCAGGATGGAGCTTCTAAAGCAGAAACAAAGACTGAAAATGGCCCGCAGGGCTCATGATCTTCTTGAAGATAAAAGGGACGAGCTCATGCAGCGGTTCTTCCCTCTGCTGAAGGAAGTTCGCGGAATACGCAAGGAAATAAAAGAAAAGGTTGGTCAAGCTTATGCGGATCTTCAGATATCCAAATCCCTCACTTCAGAGGCTGAGGTAGAGGAGTGCATTATGTGGCCAACCGCAAGATCAGCTTTGGATATTTCCGGATACACCATGATGAAGGCTCCCGAGTTCAAACTGGTCATGGAGGGAGGTCTTTTTTGCTACGGCCTCCATGGAAGTAATTGGAAGCTAGATTCCACCATAAGATCCTTTCCAGGGACTCTTCATCTGTTGGTTGAGTTAGCTCAGAAGGAGGAGGATCTCAACCGACTGGCCAGAGAGATTGAGCGTACCCGAAGAAGGGTTAATGCACTGGAACATATTCTAATCCCCCGCATCCAGGATACAGTTAAGTACATCACCATGAAGCTGGAAGAAAGAGAAAGAGCCCATATTATCAATATTATGAAGATGAAGGAAATCGCAGAAAGAGGCGAACAAAGCTCTAAAGGTTAAAATGCTTTACTAGCAGGTTAGCAATGTTCCTTGCTCCTCCTGGAGGTCCCATTCTGAGGGAGCCAATTTTGCCTCTTCTAATTCTTTCCTCCGGATTGGAAAGAAGAAAAGAAATCTCGGTTACTACTCCATTGGGAAAATCCGATACAAACTTAACTGCTGCTCCCAGGAGCCGAGCCTGATCCTTCATGCGCCTCAAAGTTGTCTGAGGTCCGTATCCAGTAAAGGAGACTACGGGCTTGCCCAGACCGGCGGCCTGCTCATTGGCTGTTCCTGCCAGACCAATGACAAGTTCTGATTGTGAAATCACATCCTCAAATCCCTTCCTGACAACAACTACTGCTCTTTCATTTTTTTTGAACACCCCGTTCTCGTAAATCCATTTATCTCTTCTGGCCAGGTGGATTAGTCTTCCTATTTTCAGGGATTGGGGTAGAGCACAGACAAATGTAACTGTCTCTTTCACCCTGTCTACTACTTTAAGTATCTTAATAAGATTTTTGTAGGCCTCGGATCGACTGCCGGGGAGTATCCCAACTATGGGTGGCTCACCCAGGTTAATCCCTCTGGGTACTAATTCATCCATCATAGGATTACCTAGGAAGAGGGCAGACATACCCTTTCTGCGCAGGTTTTCAGCAGTATATTCATCATGGGTCAAGACCTTCCAGGGGATTTTGCGCATAAAGAACTCCTCAATCCTGTAGTGCGGTCTCTGGTAGTCAGATTTTGCTGGAGCCAGCAATAGGATTTGTTTGCGTAGGGCAAGATACCCTAAGATTAGGAGCGGAACATCCCCCACAACTACAGCATAGTCAATATCAGCTCGTCTCTTTCTTAAAGTCAAAAAGTACTTTAGGGGCACGTGGGCAGCGGATACATCTAACAGGAGTCCCTTCACACTTCTAGTAGGAAAACCTCCAGAAGGAGGAACTCTGGCTCGGGTAAGAAGTGGAATCCCTCTTTTTGCATACTCTGTCCCCCAGGAGATAAGCGGAGCACCTGTTATTTCAGCTTGTGGCCTCAACTTCTTAAGTTCCCTGGCAATTAAAGCGGCAGACCTATCTTCCCCGTAGCAGTTACTCAGAAAACAAATATGCAATTTAGCGTCACTCCGTTTCTACCTGTTCAACAGTATGTTAACTATCCTCTCGCCTGCCTCTGCTTGACCGGTTTTCTTTTGTGGCTGCTCTGATATTCTCTCTATGACCAGAAGTCTTCTTGTCAGAAATAGGGACTCTTTGGCTACATTCTTTGACTATTTGTTCATTTCCTGGTGGTATCCTTGAAGATAGTAATGGCAAAGGATTAATTTAATAAGGGCAGCATTTAGCCATTCGATATCCCTCTTTTGGAGCCGGGAGAATAGTCTTTTCCCTCGAGGATCTTTATCCAGCCAACGGCCGATGAAGGCAAGGCCAAACAGGGGATTTCCTTTCACCGAGGCCTTAACCTTGAAGCTGGGGTGTTTCTTAAAGTAAAGGGCTCCGCTCATTCCCCGCATCAGCTCTTTCTCTTTCAGAAAATCAAGGCTAGAGGTGTCTGCCCACTTTCTGAAGTGATAGCCAAGAGCTTCTGGATTTTTCCTGTTCTTCAGGCCAATTTTCTTCAGTCTGTGCCCAAGCTCAACATCTTGCCATCCATAGGCCAGTAAAACCACATCAAATCCTCCCACCTTATCTACGTGCTTCTTTTTTACTGAGACGTTGGCGGTGTTAAAAGAAGAAAAGGATATGTCCCAGACTCCCTTTCTCTTTTTTCCCACTTGCTCAAGACTCGATATGTAGATAAGTTCACCGTTTACGATCCCGTCCCGGTACAATTGGTGGTACTTTAGGTGCTCCTGGACAAACTCAGGTACTACGATTATGTCGCTGTCCACGCAGATAATGTATTCTCCTCGTGCAAGGCGGATCCCTCTGTTTCTCGATTTCGGCACGCCAAGTCTTTTGTTATTTCTGACATATTTTAACCTGCAGGGAGGATCCAAAGAAGCAACCATTTTATCTGTTTCGTCGGTGGAGCCATCATCTATCAAGACTATCTCATATTTATCGTTTGGATAATCCTGGTTAAAAAGAGCTTCCAAACACTTTTCTAATATACTTTTGCGATTATAGGTGGGGATAACTATACTTGCCTCAATCATCAGCTTACCCTATTCATATTTTCTTATTCCTCGCCTCAGCCTAATTCATGAGTTTGCCATCCAAATTCGGTCCCGACATGTTCATCAGCCCTTTTCTTGGCGAGAGGAATAGAGCCTCAAAAGTCCTATCGCCAAGCCGATTATTACCCAGAACATCAGCCCCACCTGAAAAACGTCAAGGAAAGTTTCCACTGTTCCGTGAACAACAGCAGCGAGGATGGAAAGAGCACAACCGCCAATGATACCGCCGGTGGCAAGAAAAGAATGTCTTCCCAGATATCTTATGGAGCCGCCGAAAAAAAAGCCCATCACTAACAGAAGCGAGGCTAATCCTACTATGCCTGATTCAGAAAGATAATTGAAATAGAG
This sequence comes from uncultured Clostridia bacterium, assembly GCA_964471775.1. Taxonomy (GTDB): domain Bacteria; phylum Aerophobota; class Aerophobia; order Aerophobales; family AE-B3A; genus SOJT01. The sequence goes on along the minus strand of CAYYHL010000083.1, from coordinate 4,063 downwards.
GCTGTGGGCCGTAGACACGACCGACCGACCGGGACTCTCTACCCAGAATTGTTGTCTACCTGATTCGTCAAGCAGCTCAAAGCCCGGGTTAGGGATCATCTCTTTGGTATCTAATATTACTTTTTCTCTTTCCCCTTTTGAAATACGGAGCGATGACTCCATCAGTCCAACATCATCAAACCAGACGCTTCCTTCCCCCTTTCTTTTACCCATCTTTATCCTCATTTTTCGTGCACCAGGAGGAGTATAGATTCTCGTCTTTCTTAGTTCCCAGGAGGAGCCAGCATTAGTAACTCCCCACTCTCTTGCTATAATCCTCTCCTTGTCATCTAGACACTCCAGAGTAAGAAAGGTATTACCGTCGTGAATCTTTTGAGGAGATTCCATATCGGACCTTACATATGCACTTAAGGCATGAAATCTTTCAGCTTCAACTGGAACATCCTGCCAGAGCCAGCTCCAGGCCACGGTAGCCTGCATACATCTCGTACCTTCATAAGGATTTGTAGTGTCGACAATCCATTCTTTCGCGGGACTCTCTCTCCAGGACAACAACTTATAAGTACCTAATCCCGATCCAACCAGTGGGTAGCTTTTGAATATGCGAGGTACCACCTCTTTCCAGGTGTAGATTCTAGCGCCGGGAGTACCATATTTGCCCATGGTCCTCATAAACCATCCGTAGTTAAAGAAAGCAACGATAAAAAGGCCCATCAGAGCAATGAGAAGGATTTTCCAATTCCTGAGGAGAAGAATTACCATTATTACTGCAGAAACTGCCGCTATACCTCCTAAGGACCTGGTTAAAACCAGACATACAAGACCTAATGCAGCGAGAATTCCGGGCAGGACTTTCTTCCTTAGCTCTTTTTGAACCAGCAATGAAACAAAGGAAAGAGGAAGAATGAGGTCCAAATATTTGGCAAACTTATTAGGATTGCCTAGGGTTGACCCAAGACCGTCTTTTGCCCGCAAACTGACGGTTAAGAAGCCGATCTTATAATCGAAATCAACTCTGGCCAGATATTGAACTATTCCAAAAGCAGTAATCACTAGTCCCGAGAGAATAGCCGCAGTTACGATTCTTTCCGCTCTGTCCTGGTCTCTCACATTAGCGGCTATGAGGATACAGGATAGAGGATAAAAAATGAAAAGTGCGAAAGCACCAAGACTTAGAGTTTTATCGATAGAGAAAACTACGGAAAGCCCGACTGCAAAAACGAACCCCAAAAGAGCCCATCCAAAAATCCTGGGTTCAAAGTCCAAGGCGTTCCTTAAATTTGCCTTGCGCAGCCACAGAATCAATGCCACCAATAATGCTACATAGCTAGCGGGAGGGAAAAAAGGTAAGAAAAAGATAAAAAGGAAAATACACTTATCAATTACCGAGTCAATTCTCTCGTGGCTTTGCATTTCATGCCTTCGCCCCAACCTTAGGGCAGTAATGGCAGGTTGTTAGTTTCAGCAAGGAACCAAATAGCCAGCTTATGCGCTCTACTTCAGCAAAGGCAAGCATTTCTTTACTTTTTCTGCTTCTGCAGTCCTTCTCTCAAACCCTCAGCATAGGCATGGATAAGATGGAATTTGATCAAAAATGGCTGTATGAAGCTCTTGCAACGAACCCGGTCGAAAACCTCTATATTTGCATTTGTCAATTTCTTGAAAGGAATCAACCTGTCATACCAGAGGTAACGGAATCTCACCTCATGTCTGATCTTTCTCACCGGATGTTTCCGGTAAAAAATCACTGCATTCACCCCTCTCTCCTTTTCTTTCCTCAGAATTTCGGCATAATTATCTGAAGACCTTTTCTGCTTGAAATGAAAAACATAAGCCCTTCTATTCTTCTTCCTCTTTATCCCCATTTTCCTTAGCCGAAACCCCAATTCCCTGTCGAACCAGCCAAAACCTCTACCAAACTCTTCATCGAACCCACCGGCTTTAGCCAGACTGTCCTTCTTGCAGGAAGTATTGCAGGTGAGAAAACTGGCCCCGAAGAAATCAAGAAAAGCAAGAAATTTCCTTTTCTTATCACTGAATGAATTGTCAATTGTGCCTGTGTTTATTGCTGGACCATCAACTATCACATTGTCGTATATTGTATGATATCTCGTGTGCTCCCGGATAAATTGAGGAGGACAAAAGACATCATCGTCAATAAAGATTATCACCTCTCCTCGAGCATTCCTAATTCCAAGGTTTCTAGCTTTACTCGGCCCTTTTCTCTTCTTGTGCTTTAGGTACTTTAGAGAACAAGAAGGAGTCTTTCCCTCTATCATCTTCCTCGTGCCATCTCTTGAGCCGTCATCAACCAGCACAACCTCGTATTGCTCCTTTGGGTAGTTCTGACGAAATAGACACTCTAGGGACCTTTCCAGCACTTCCCTCCTGTTGTGAGTAGCAATGACTACACTCACCTTCATCAAAACAGCCTCACTCTATATATTCTCATGCCATCTCTTAGACCCTCAGCATAGGCGTGAAGCAATTTCCAGTTCATAAGTAACCTCAGTCGCCACCGGCTACCCTTCTTGGCGGCAAGCGAAATTAGCCTCCCCCCAAAGTCTTTATCTACCCATCCGATTAGTTTATCAAAAATAAGACTTTGTGGTCTTATACCAAATTTCACTCTTAAATCAGGATGCTTTTTGTAGTATAGGACAGCGTTTCTCCCCTGCTGTCTTTTCTTTTCACATAGGGCGGGTAAATCAGGCAAATCGATTTTTTTCTTGTAGTGACATACTATTGCGTTAATATTTCTCTTGGCCTTGAGGCCCAGTTTTCTAAGTCTGAGTCCTAGTTCCCAGTCGTGCCATCCAAATCCGGTAAATTCTTCATCAAAACCGCCCACCCTAATCAAAAATGTTCTCTTCACCGAGAGATTGGAAGTGATTAATGAGGGACCTGAGAAATCAAAGAGAAGTTTCTCGATTTTTCTTCTATTGATATCGGCAAATACATTATCTACATTACCTATTCTAACTGTGGGACCGCTGACCACAACATCCCCAAATGCTTCATGAGATTTTACATGTTCCGATATAAAATTAGGAGGAGCAAAAATATCCGAATCGACAAAAACCACTATCTCACCGTGGGCTTTCGCTATTCCCAGGTTGCGGGCAAAGTGAGGACCGCGTTGCTTTTGGTAAAAGTATCTCAAACCAATCTCAGGACTCGTTTTGGACTTGACCATCTCCTTCGTGCCATCTCTTGATCCGTCGTCAACCACGATGATCTCGTATTGCTCCTTTGGGTAATCCTGCTGAATCAAGTAATCAAGAGTTCTAGCTAATATCTCCTTTTGATCATGGGTAGGAATAACGATGCTAACCTTGGTCATCCAAAGTGCTCATCAATAAGAGTTTGGTAGATCCTCTCAAGCTTCTGTACCTGCTTGGATATATTGAACTTCTCCTCCACAACCTTTTGTCCTTGCCTTCCTAAATCGTCCCAAGTTTCTGGATGAGTTATGAGGTACTCGAGTCGGTCTACCAGTCTATCAGTATCTTTTTCAGAGACCAAGAATCCTGTTTTCCCGTCAATTACTAGTTCCGGTATTCCGGCATGGCGAGTAGAGATGACTGGCAGGCCTGTGGCCATTGCCTCCTTGATGACATTTGGAATACCCTCCTTATCGCCACTTCTAGAAGTGGCGCTTGGGGCAAGAAATATTTGGGCATTCCACATTTCCCGTGGTATATCTTTCGGTTCCTTCTCCCCACATATAGAGACGCTTTCTCCAAGGCGCAATATCTTGGCCAGCAGTTCTAACTTGAGTCTCAGAGGCCCACCCCCGACAATCCTGAGCTCAGTATCAGCATGCTTTTTGAGCAACCTGGCGAATGCTTTGATGCCATATGCAAATCCTTTTTTTTCGATAAGCCGACCACACATCAAGATCCGTAGTCTGGTGCTTCGACTCTCGCTTCTGTTTCTGAATCGAAATTCCTCGGTATCTATACCCCCGTAGAGCACTTTTACTTTGTCAGCGGGGCAGCCCAAGGTAACAACGTCGTCTCTCATAGCCTTTGACCTTACGAGAAAAATCCTACCTTTTTGA
>CAYYHL010000082.1:0-8058 GCA_964471775.1 uncultured Clostridia bacterium | reverse complement strand
CTTGAAAAATAGAGCCTTATCTTGAGCCAGCTCCAAAAGAGACGGGATTTCACTACAGGCAATGGGCACTCTCATGGCCCCTGCTTCCAAAATGGGAATACCAAACCCCTCGTCAGATGAGGTAATAAGAAGAAGATCAGATATGCGGTAAAGACTCTTTAGTTCTGAGTACCCCAGCTTGAGTCCGTATTCATCCTTAAGGTCGCTGATGAAAACCACTTCTTCTTCCAATTTCATCTTTTGACGCAGAAGGTGTAGATTCTCATAGTAGTTCATCGACTGAGGGTTGTGGGGATCGGGAGGAGCAGTGATGAGAAGCCTGCATTTCATATTCAGAAGCTTGATTTCGGCGGTGATATTCATAGCCAACTCGTAATTTTTCCTTTTTAGAATGCGACAAGGAAAAAGCATAACCAGATCATCTGTAAACAGTCCCTTGTTCCAGGCAATTCTCCAGATAGAATCAGATATATCCAGGAATGATTTTATGTCCATTCCGTCAGGAACGCTGCCAATCAGCTCCGGCGAGACACCGAAAAGGTCGGCCAATTCATTTCTTCTTAGCCGGGAGATAGCAATATACTCTGCCTTTGGATTAAGCTTACCCAGCAAGCTCCAGGGGTACTCACCGGGCTTCTCTATCTCGTAGAGGGGGTTGGTGAGAGTAGCATCGTGGCACCAAACGTAAAACCTTATTCTATCATACAGATCGCTTATCAGCTCATCCAGAGCAGAGGTTAGGGGAAGGTTAAAGTGCATGGTCATCACATTGTGGACCATGCACACTCTGCTATCCTCCAGAGCTTTCTTTATCTCACGGTAGAGAAACTCCTTGAGTCTGTGGAAGTCTTCCGGTACCTTTCCCTTCCCGAGCTCCTCATTGATAGCCTTGACCTTATGATAAGCAGGGGATATCTCTGGGATAAGGGTCATCTTTATGTTCTTCTTATTGCTTGTGCCCTTCCCGGCGATGACCTTTACCCTGTGTCTATATTTGGCAAGGACTCTGGCGTGTCCCTCTAGGACAAACTCCACTCCTCCCATTATGGGAGGATAGGAATAATGCAAAAGGGCAATACCCTCCCTCATTGACTAGCCCTTTTCTCCTTTGCTTCTTATTTCTACTCCACTTCAGAGTTTTTGGCCCGGCTGAGGTGACTTCACTTTTCTCTAATACCCCTCTTTCTTCGGTACTCCTCAACGGCGATCATAGGAGGTCTTTCAACCAAAGTGAACTCCTCTCTCTCGAGGAAGAGATTCCCCCCCCTGCCTCTAACCATCTCAAATCCTTTGGAAATTCTTGTGCCAGGGGAAATAACACCCTGCTCTTGCAGCCTGGTAAGAAAGGTATGGAGGATAGCAAAGGACATTCGTCTTAGGGCCGGCAACCCCTGATTTCTATGTACTCTCTTATCCAGATCCACCTGAGCCAAAGACTTCAGACCAAATCTTTCATAGATATCTATGAGAAGCCCGATCTCTACTCCATAACCCACCCGGAACGGAACTGCCTCCAGGACTCCTCTCCGTCCGGCATATTCTCCGGAAAGAGGCTGAGCGAATGCGGAAAGCCCCGCATAAAAGCTGGCCAAAAGAGGTCTTGCCAGAATTTCGGTTACCCGGCCGCCACCGGATTGCCTCATTCTCGTTCCTAGCTTCATGGGTCTCTCATAAAAGCTTTTGACATACTCTATGTGATCATGCTCCAGGAGAGGTCCCACTGGTCCATAAACGAATTTAGGGTGGATGTTCTTAATGTCGGCATCTATCCAGACAATGATATCCCCCTCTAGAAGATAAAGACTCTTCCAGAGGTTCTCTCCCTTACCCCTCACCACTCCAAACCGGCAAAGATAATCATCGGCGAGATAAACATCGGCTCCAGCCTCTCGTGCCACCTCTCGAGTATTGTCAGTTGAACCGCTGTCTATAACGGCCACTTCATTCAGCAGGGGATATTCTTTCTGCAGTTTTTCCCTGATAACTCTCACCTCTTGTCCGATGGTGTCTTGTTCATTGAAAGTAGGAAAGGCAAGACTAATCTTGAGTCCTTTTTCCTCCTTTAGGTCCACCAGATGCTTGATATCAGAGAAGGAAGAATGGTGAAAGGTGTGACTCTGAATCCACTCTTCCGGTTTTATCTCTTTCAATATCTGCCTCCTTCCTTGGTGCGGCTTGTCAGCTGAACTGTAGCAAAAATGGCCTTAGAAGTCAAAGTACCGCGTCTCTTGCCTATCATTTCGAGTTTTCCAGGTATTCCCCGCCTATTCTGAAGACAGACTCTCTGGAATTCCGGCATTTTCCTTCCTGTTTCTTGACGGTTCCCCCTTTTTGTTTTATAATCGTACCTATGCGGGGCGTAGCGCAGCCTGGTTTAGCGCGCTTGCTTTGGGAGCAAGAGGTCACCGGTTCAAATCCGGTCGCCCCGACCACTTCAGGCTATGCTCACCTCGACTGGCAGGATGTTGGAAGAACTAGTGTTCTTTGGATTCTTGGAAGAAGATGAGGTGAGCGAGGAGTTACAATTTGCGGCTTCAGTTAGAGTGGCGCGTAAGTGAAACGCCTCGCGAAGTATATCAATTTGGAGGGACATCTCAGCTGCCGCTCGGACATTCGTAGTTGGACCAGATCTTTGGACTCCCAGGCGGGGGGTATTTTTTTTGAATTTCAGTGAACTAGCCAAGTTAACGAAAGTGAGGTAGTGCAATGGAAAAGATAAGAATAGCGATAATTGGGGTTGGGAACTGTGCAAGTTCCCTGGTACAGGGGATGTATTACTACAAAAACAAAAATCCTCAAGATGCAATTGGTTTGATGTATTGGGATATCGGTGGCTACAGGCCCTATGATATAGAGGTTGTAGCCGCTGTTGATGTAGACAGAAGAAAGATAGGAAAAGATGTGAGTGAAGCTATTTTTGAAGAGCCAAATTGCACCAAGATGTTTTGCACCAATATCCCAAGGATTGGTATTAATGTTATTATGGGTAAGGTTTCTGATGGTGTTGCTCAACATATGAAAGAGCTACCAGACAGTCAAACCTTTGTGATTTCAGAGGAAAAAGAAGAGAACATAATAGCTCTTTTAAACGAGAGCAAAGCAGAAATTGCCTTAAACTACCTTCCCGTTGGCTCAGAAGACGCGGCGAGGTTCTATGCAGACTGCTGTTTAGAAGCAAATGTTGCTCTTATTAACTGCATTCCGGTTTTTATTGCTTCTGATAGGCAATTTGCAGAAAGATTTGAGCAAAAAGGTCTTCCCATAGTAGGAGATGACATCAAAGCACAGATTGGAGCTACTATTACCCACAGAACCCTTGCTAAATTATTCACAGACAGGGGTGTTAAGCTCGATAGGACCTACCAACTAAATACGGGTGGAAACACAGACTTTCTGAATATGCTGGCACGAGAAAGACTTGAATCAAAAAAGACTTCCAAAACAGAGGCGGTTCAGTCCGTCCTAAACGAACCACTAGAGCCAGACAATATCCATATTGGTCCGTCTGACTATGTAGCCTGGCAAAAAGACAACAAGATTTGTTTCCTCAGAATGGAAGGGAGAGTCTTTGGTGATGTTCCAATGAATCTAGAACTAAGGCTGAGCGTAGAGGACTCACCAAATTCTGCTGGCTGTGTAATAGATGCTATTAGGTGCTGCAGGTTAGCCTTGGATAGAGGAGTGGGTGGTGTTCTTACCTCAATTTCTGCGTACACTATGAAACATCCGCCAGAGCAGTTCCCTGATGATAAAGCCAGGGGCATGGTGGAGGAGTTCGTACAGGGAAAGCGTGAAAGATAAAGATGAGAGCGCTAGTAATCGCTGCCGGGGAAGGAAGAAGACTGGCGAGTTTAACAAAAGATAAGCCTAAGGGACTAGTTGAGCTCCTAGGCTTGTCTCTTTTGGAAAGGGTAATATTGACCGCGAAACAAGCAGGCATCTGCGAATTCTTAGTAGTTACAGGTTACCTTAAGAATAAAATGAAAAGAGAATTGGGAGATGGAAGTAAGTATGGTGTGAAGGTAAGCTATATTGAGAATACGGAATGGCGAAGAGGGAACGGAGTCTCCGTTTTGAAGGCCAAAGAATCACTTAAGGAGGACTTTATCCTGTTAATGTCAGATCACATCTTTGATGATCGTATTCTGAGGAAGCTTGCTTGTTATGAGCTGAGGAGTTCTGTTATTTTGGCTGTTGACAGAAGAGAGCCGCTGCCAGGGGATACGGTAGTTCTGGAAAGGAAAGGAAAAATTGTTGAAATAGGCAAGGATATAGAGAGATCAAATTGTGTAGATACCGGCATCTTTCTGTGCTCACCAAAGATATTCTCCTATGTTGAAGAGGCGATAAAGGAAGGCAGAGAGGAGCTTGCGGCTGGCATTGCTAGAGCTGCCAAAAATAGAGATGCTCAAGTTTTTGATATTGCCAAAATCGAAAGCTATGCATCAAAGATGAGAAAAGAGATTACACCCTGGTGGATTGATATTGATACAGAACAAGATCTAGGACGTGCGGAAAAAATCATCATTGAAAACGCAAGTAAAAACCCTTCCGACGCTCTCGCTTGTTACATTCATAAACCGGTAGAGAAGAGACTCGTATCATGGATGGCGAGTTTTGATATCACACCAAATCAAGTGACTATCCTGGTCAATGTCCTAGCCTATGGTGTAGCTGCTTTATTCTTTCTTGGCTACCTGCTTCCTGCTTCGATTCTAACCTTTGTTGTAGGAATAGCTGATGGGCTAGATGGCAAATTAGCAAGAGTGAAATTGAGAACAAGCAGGCTGGGTTCCTTGGAACATTCTTTCGATTTGTTGTTTGAATTTTCCTGGTTCATAGCTCTTTCCTGGTATCTCTTTCGTTCAACAGATAGCAGCGCTCCATTGGTTCTTTGTATATTCATAATACTTTTTATAGCCTTTTACAGGCATGTGTACGATCAATTTAGAAGGGCGATGGACAAGAGTTTAGATGATAGCGGAGGTTTTGAAAGGAAATTCAGACGGATAGCTGGTAGAAGGAACCTCTACAATATACCTATTCTGGTGGGCATACTATTAGTTCCTTTTTACTCTTTAGACACTCTCATCTACTCCTTGGTTTTCATACTGCTGCACTCTGGTGCTACGGCAGTGGTATATTCTTTAAGAGCTATGAAGCATATGCGTGCTGTAGACCTCAAGACAGCGTAGATAGAAATGCGGTGGCTTAAAAGTTATTTACAGCCCTTCCAGTTGCTGGGGTCTCTCGATCTTGCCTGTCACCAGACCAAAGGCCTTCGTTTGAGCTCCCCCAAACCTTCTTCGGCAAATTTGGATGGTCGCTGTAGGTTTTGCCTATGTCATTAATTCCTGTAACAGTACTGGTCTTTTTTTCCGACTGGCTCTCTAAGTTCTTGGTGCAAAGAAATCTTTCTCCGGGCGAGTCTTATCCTCTGGTAGATAATGTCCTCTCTCTTACTTACCTTAGAAATCCGGGAGCTTTCTTCGGCCTTCTCTCAGGAGAGGCCCCTCTCATAATATTCCTCAACTTCGCTATCATCGTGTTGATTACCATCATCTGGCTAAAGGTTATGCGAGGAAAATGGCAATATGAGGTTGGCTTGGGGATGATTCTAGGAGGGACCCTGGGCAACCTATGGGACCGAATAGGTAACGGCGTAATAATCGATTTTGTCGATTTTCATCTCTGGCCTGTATTCAACCTAGCTGATGTTTTCCTTTGCATTGGAGTGGGGATCATCATTTTCGGGCTCATAAAACAAGAGCTAAAATGGCGCAGGCTTCCCGATACCTGCTAAATAAAGGAAGTATGATCTGTGGCAGGAAGGTTCATAAGGCGCGATGAGACGCTCGCACCCAAGATCCAAAAGTTTGGCTGGATGTATTCAGGAGGCCAGGGCAGCTGGAGTGGTCTCTTTCCCCTCAAGGCACTTCTGTTCGAAGGGGACAACGAAGCGGCAACAGTAATTGTAAGGATGGGTGACTGAAAGAGAACGCAACTACCTGGGCTGCAAGATTTAATGAAGCTTGTGATCAGCTTGAAGATTGACAGGCGGCGGGAATCGACTAGCCTATGTCGGCAGGTAAGAAGAAGTCAGCAAGGTCAAGGAGAGAAAAATGAAAGACGCTGTTCTGAAGGACTATCGCACTAGGACTCCAGAGTCGGAAAAGCTTTTTGAGCGAGCCAAAAAAGTTATGGCCGGTGGAGTTTGCCATAACATTCGTTACTTTCCTCCCTATCCTTTCTACATTAAGGAAGCCAGAGGATCGAAGGTCTGGGATGTGGACGGAAACGAGTATATAGACCTCTGGATGGCTCATTATGAGGCTATACTGGGTCATAGTCCCGAGATAATAGTGAATGAGGTATCCAGGATCTTAAGTAAAGGAATGCACTGGGGATTGGTCAATGAGTATCAAGTGGAGCTCGCTGAGCTCATCTGCCAGGTAGTCCCCTCAGCCGAGAAGGTGCGCTTTTGCTGCTCTGGCACTGAAGCAACTATGTATGCTGTGAGGCTGGCCCGCGCCTTCACCGGGAAAAGCGTTATCTTGAAGGTTGAGGGTGGGTGGCATGGGGCCAATACTGACCTGTCCGTTGCTATCCATCCACCTTATGAGGAAAAAGAATCAGCTGGCCTTCTCCCTGAGGTATCTCAATACACGAAATCTCTTCCCTTCAATGATGTCGAGGGATCCTTGAGGATAATGAGGCAGAATGCCGGGAATCTGGCGGCTGTCCTCATAGAACCCGTGCCAGGACAGGGATACGTACCAGCCGAGCCTGGCTACCTCGAGGCCCTGCGGGAGGAAACCAGGAAACTACACGCCCTTCTTATTTTTGACGAAGTCATTGACGGATTCAGGCTATCTCTGGGAGGAGCTCAGGAAAAATATGGGATCATTCCTGATCTTACCACTCTGGGCAAGATCCTCGGTGGGGGAATGCCCATCGGAGCAATGGTGGGGAAAAAGGACATTCTTGATCTCTCGGATCCGACCAGAGTGAACTCTAAGTGGGTATTGGCGGGAGGAGGAACTTTTTCAGCTAATCCGCTGAGTATGGCAGCCGGGATTAGGATGATTACTTACCTTAAGGAAAACGCCGATATAATCTATCCTGAGCTTGACAGAAATGGTGAGAGGATACGCCGAGAGATAGAGAAGGCATTTAACGACAATGGGGTCTTAGCCAGATGCACCGGCGTTGGGTCTTTGTTTGGTTTGCACTTTCCCTTCGAAGAAGAGGCGGAACTTGCAAGTCCAAAAGACATTGAGGAATTGACGGATCTTGAAAGACGGGATGAGGATCTGAAACTGACGATGCTGAGCCATGGAGTACACATCTGGAAGGGTGGCGGGGCCCTGTCCACCGCTCATAGTGATGAAGATATCCAGTCAATCATCGAGGCCTACCGCAACGTAGCTGGAGAAATGGGCAGGGAGTAAGAAGAGACTGATATTGACTTTGGCTCTAAAACCGTATATTATTTATAGAGACGAATCTTTGAGGCTGCGCCTGTAGCTCAATGGATAGAGCAGCAGCCTTCTAAGCTGTTGGTTAGGGGTTCGAGTCCTCTCAGGCGCGCCAGCAATCGGAAGATAAGCACGGTAGGCTTTGTGTGAGGTAGATTAAAAGGAGAATACGTACAAAAAGTGAGTTTGTTCCGCACGAAAATGACCTAAAGGAGGGTGAGCATGGGAAAAAGAAAGAGGCACGCCATTAGTCTGTGGACAATTCTGCCTTGTGTGGTATTGCTTTTCTTGGGAACAGTAGTCGTCTCAATGGCGGAAGAGACAGAAGAAACGGAAGAGTCACAGCGGGTTCTTAAGAAGCGTATCGCCGTTGCAGGATTTGAAAACAAGGTTGAGCCCTGGTGGGGCTGGCACTGGGAAATAGGCGAGGGAATGTCGGATATGCTGGTAAGTACTCTCGTGGATACAGGTAGATTTACGGTGCTCGAGAGAGAGGCTCTTCAGGACATCCTAGCAGAACAAAACCTGGCAGAAGAGGGGAGAGTGAGTGCTCAGACTGCTGCCCAGGCCGGAAAGCTCC
>CAYYHL010000081.1:0-8062 GCA_964471775.1 uncultured Clostridia bacterium | reverse complement strand
TACAAAAAGGGGTGAATTTAGACTAATAGGTATGAATACAAAAACGGCTAGAATGCTGGTGGGACCTCGACTTTCTACGTATGTGGCTCATTTGACCGTTTACTAAATTCACATCCTGAATGCTGCGTGTCTACCAATTCCACCACTTCGGCATGTCTATCTTAGGCTGCTGGCGGGGATTCCGGGATGATTATTTTTTGCTCTTTCCTTTTTTCTCCCCGTGGTGTCCATTCGTCTCGCTAGAACTTCTACCGCCTCAATCTTAGCTTCCCGGGCAGCCTTGTCAAGAGAAATCCTCACTGGAGTTTCCCCAAATTCTATCTAGAATATCGAGCCCCGTGACGCAGAAAGTCCTTTTCCACTTTCTCATCTTCCAACTTCCTCTTCAGTTCAGTACCTTGGGAAAAACGGCATCGAATTTTGGGGAAACTCCAGACCACAAAGACTTGACAAGAAAAAAGCACTTGTTATAATTCGGCTCGTGAAAAATTTCACGTAGTATTTTCGGACAGTTAAAGATGAGTGCGCCGAAAATTGGTGTCTAGCCTACTCATTAAGAGCATTTCTTGACAAAAAGAGACCGGGAGCGGCGACTATGCGAGCGTACTCAAAGACCAGGAGCTTTTCTCCGGGCTGAACTCACAGGACTCAATAAACTGGGCGTAATCGGTGATGCTAGGGGCAAAGGAATGCTGTTGGGGGTCGCATTTGCTCCTTTACTCAGGGTATCAGAAGAGGAGGAAATCGAAGGGATAGTTAGTATATTCAGGGATAGTCTAGGGGAGGCTTTCAGCGATTAGTGAGATACCGTCAAATTCATTGGCACGGAAACCAAAATGGCGATGAAGGACAAATCAAAAGGAGTAATACTCTGGCTCCTACCCGCGTTTGGCTTTTTTCTGTTCATGGGAGTGTATCCCTTGGTCTATTCCCTGTGGCTCGCATTTCACAATCTGAGTCTTGCTGATCCCACTCGTCCGTTCAAGTTCTTAGGTTTTGGCAATTTTGGCGATCTTATTTTTCAAGAGGGCATCTTAAGGCAAACCTTCCTCACGAGCCTGAAGCTGACCGGAATCTACGCAAGCTCATCCCTGGTTCTGGAGCTTTCCATCGGCATGGGATTGGCATTGCTTTTCGCTGAGAGACGAAAGATTACAACTCTTGCCCGAGTACTTGTGATGATACCCATGCTTCTTGCCCCGGTGGTAGTGGGCAACATAATGAAACTCATGTTAGTATTTCCCTTTGGCCTCCTTAACTATCCTTTCCTAGCGGCGGGAGCTACCCCCCCTATGTGGTTGGTGGACTGGGCCCTTTTCTCGGTAATCATCACCAATGCGTGGATGTGGACCCCTTTCAGTTTCCTCGTTATTCTGGCTGCCATGTATAGTGTTCCGCAGCAATACTACGAAGCAGCCAGAGTGGCCGGTGCGTCCGCGTGGCAAGAACTTCGCTTTGTAACGTTGCCCCTTATTAGGAAGGGTCTACTGGTGATTTGTTTAATAAGGGGCATAGACCTCATCAGGACTTTTGACATAATCTTGCCACTAACTGAGGGTGGACCGGCCCAGGATACGGCTCTACTTGGCTTCAACACGTACTGGTTAGGTTTCAGGTATTGGGAGCTAAGCGCCGGGGCGGCTTATTCTTACCTGGTACTCATAATAGTGAATGTTGTGGTAATAGGATTTGTGCGATTCTTAGCTAGAGAAGTGAGAGCAAAGGGGTATTGAAAATGGCATCCGATGTATCCATAACCAGGCAAAAGAAGATGGCGGGGATCAGGGTATATGTTGGGCTGCTCGTCATAGTCCTTGTTTATCTCCTACCCGTATTCTGGGTCGGCATAACCTCTTTCAAGCCCGGGAAGCTCATCACCAGCTGGCCGCCTATGTTTCTTTTCAAGCCCACACTTGACAACTTCGTGCGGCTTCAGACCCAGTGGCATTTCTTCAATAAGTTGTTCAACAGCTTGGTCATAGCCTCGGGAGTCACTGGTATTTGCATTGGAATCGGTGCTCTTGCGGCTTATGCACTGTCCCGGCTCAAAATAAAAAGAAGGGACCTTATTCTCTTGTGGATACTAAGTCACCGTTTTCTCCCCATAGCGGCTATTCTATTTCCCGTATTCCTTCTTTTCGGTAGAACCCTTAAGCTTACTGATACTTACCTAGGTGTTATTCTGCCTCTTTGCCTTCCTAACCTAGCCTTTAGTATCTGGCTCATGCAGAGTTTCTTCTCTGAAATTCCAGTTGAAATAGAGGAAGCAGGAAGAATTGACGGGTGTAGTAACTGGCAGCTACTGTGGCGGGTCGTTTTTCCTATAGCAAAACCAGCCATTGCAGTTACCGCCCTGTTTGTGTTTCTGTTCTCGTGGAACGAGTTCTTCATCCCCTTAGTGCTTACCAGGATCAAGGTTCCAACTGTCACTGTAGGGTTCGCGGCTTTCAGGCAGTACGACCGGGTGGACTGGGGGGGAATGTCCGCTGGAGCTTTGGTCTGCCTAGGTCCGGTCCTATTGATGGTTGTGTTGCTACACCGGCACATTGTAAGAGGGCTGACTCTGGGGGCTGTCAAAGAATGATCTGGGCGGGATAGGCTATTCAGTAGCCTCGATTTCTCCGGGGAGAAGTGACAGCTCGTCGTACACGGGGCTGAGAAACCTTGGCAGTGAAAGCTATGTTGTGTGAGGATGCGTGGTATCTTTTCCGACAGGCTATTCGGAGAAGGTGCAAGTGCCAGTCCTGCCGCAGCATTTGAGCTCTGTGCACTATCGAGAGTATGCAGGAGGGTGCCGGAGTAGGCAGTACTTGACAATGCGGGCAGGTCTCATACACTTCCGTCACCGCGGGGCGTTCTGTTCGAGACAAGGACTCTCACTCGGAGGTTTGTTAGGTCTCGGAATCGACAAGCGGTCGGAAGATTCAGGGCAAGGCACAGCCTACTTGGGAAGGAGGTGATGACTACTTGACATGAAAAGAGGTGGGATTTGTGCTTCAATGGAAAAAGAGAAGATTGCAATAGCGAAAAGGAGGAGTTAGGAGATGTCACACAGATGGAAAGTTGTGATTCTTGTTGGGATCTTCGTCGTGGGTCTACTAGTTACGGGAACCCTGGCTCAGGCGAGGAAACTTGAAATCAACGTAATCTGCTGGGCAGGTGTGAGGTCTGAGGGACCGACACGCGGTACGGCAGAGGACTATATGGCGATTCATCCCGATATTCAGGTCAACGTCGAGGCTGGTCCCTGGGAAGATTTCACCTCGAGAATCATGTTTGATGTAGCTGCGGGAACCAACGCGTACGATCTCATCTGGCTGGATCCGCAATTCCTCGGCGGATACTACAACGCAGGATACGTGGAGGTCCTGGACAGATATCTCATTGATGATGCCGAATGGTTTGCCGAATTCAAGAGCGACGTTTATCCTCAGCTTCTGGACGGTCCGTACAGATGCGTCTACGACGGCAAATGGATAGGTATACCGCCCGATTCTAACGCTGGTGTGTTCTACTACAGAAAGGACGTATTCGAGAAGGCAGGAATCAAAGAGCCACCAAAGAGCTGGCCAGAGGTTTACGAGGTCGCCGCGAAGATTCACAATCCACCCGAAATGTACGCAATGGGAGGGATGTACCAAGGATTCTGGTCGTTCGATACCTGGATGAACTACATATACAGCGCCGAAGGTAGACTCTATGATCCAGTAACCAAAATACCTAGAATAGACGACGACAGGGCTGTTCTAGCTGCGCAGCTGTTCAAGGACAACGTGAAATATATACCAGGAGATGCCTTGAGTTGGGGAGAGGAGCTCTGTTTCGAGGCTCTTGTTAACGCTGGTACCGTGGCCATGGTCCCTGCGTCGTGGGCAAACCCTATACCCACCGACCCTAACCTTAGTCAGCTTGCAGATGTAATGGGAATAACACAGATTCCCTCAATAGAGGGGAAAAGACATCCTGCACTGGGAGGATTCTTCTGGATCATAAGTGCAAGGTCGTCCCAGAAGGTCAAAGACCAAACCTGGAACTTCATCAAGTTCTATCTAGACAGAGATCGCAATGAAAGGCTCATAGAACTAGGAGCTCAGCCTTTCCGAATCTCTGCACTGAATCATCCAAAAGCGCTCGAGCTGAACAGGCCGTACTATCCCTATCTGGCCGATGCGCTCGAGAACGCTTGGGCACGACCCTACGACCCTGAATATGCTGTCGTTGCACAGGTGATCGGTAGGGAGCTTATGAATATCCTCATGGACAGGAAAACCATCGAGTCGGCTCTGCACGACGTTGCAGTTGAAACGTGGGATCAATTCGTAAAGAGCGGGAGATTCCAAGAAGAAGATGTTCCTGAGGAATATCGCAAGCTGTAGCTAGTTAGTCGATAGCAAGAATGGCGCAAAGGGGGATGTCTTTTCTCTCTTTGCGCCGTTATCTGTGATTAACAGGCAGCCACACCGCGCGGAGAGTTTTTTTCCGCAGGTCGCGGGGTTGATAGCGAGTGCTGGTGCACAAAAAATACTGATTCTCCAAGACTAACCATCCAGCAAGGCGCCGACCACAATAGATACAGAGGAATAGGAGGGGGATTTTGATGGAGAATAAGCTTAAGGTAGGTATTCAGGCTGGAGAAGCGTTTTACAAAGGTACTTCGATCGAGAAGGTCGCAAGAGCAGCGAAACAGCACGGAGTTGGGTATTTGCAGCTCTGGTATACGGGGCTCTACTCCGAGATAAAGGACAACTTGAGGGAAGCGGAAGAGGCTTTGGACAAGTACAAACTAGGCGTCTCATGCCTCGCGACCTGGACCAGACTGAACTTTCCCGGCGACGTGGCTTCACAACAGAAAACGCTCATGGAAGCCATTGACTTAGCGGAGCGATTTGACACCAGATTCGTGGCCACGTACTTTGGCTCAAATGCTTCCAGAGATGAGAAAACAGCGATCGAGACCTACAAGAGGAATATCGCCCCGTGCCTGGAGAAAGCGGCCCGGAAGGGAGTCACTCTAGTTACGGAGAATGAGTTTGACCACAGCAATGAAGATCCGACTCGAAGCGACGTTACGAGGAGAGTACAGGGAACCCTGAATCTCCTTGAAGCGATTGATTCTCCCCATTTTAAGCTCACCTTTGATGCCACCAATGTCTACAACGCTGGTGAAGAACCATACCCTTATGCGTATGAGCTCCTGAAAGACCATATAGTCTATGTGCACGTAAAGGATACAAGAATCTACTCCGAACATCTTGTACAAGAGAAGAAGTACTTTGTGTTCAATGATGGGACTAGGGCAAAGTATCTTTCTGTGCCCCTGGGTGAAGGGGCCGTAAACCACGAGGCTTTGCTGAAAAGAATGCTGGAAGACGGATATGAGGGTTTTTTTGTGATAGAGGCATTTTGTCTGGACGAGCAGTACGATGAATTCTACAGAAAAGCCGTTGAGTATCTCCGCAGCAAAGGAATTGGCTGATAGGTGAGTCTGACCTACCGGGTTTTTCCTGTAAACAGCATCGAACCCATAGCTTCCTCTTTTGATTTCTCGGAGAACAATTAGATGTACTATAGGAGGATTGTGCCATGCAGCGAGTACCAAGAGAGAAGGCGTACAACTATGTGCTGAATAAGGATACTCCCCCCGTCATCAAAGTTGAACCAGGAGAGAGCTTTGTGCTTGAGACAGAAGACGCTTTTTCAGGGCGCCTTCAATCCGAAAAAGACCTTCTCACCCCCGAGCATCAATATCCACTTTCCGATCATGAACCGGTACTGGCAAACCCCTTGGCGGGGCCTGTTTATGTGGAGGGGATAGAGAGAGGGGATCTTCTGGTCGCGAAAATTGAGAAAATAGTCCCGGCAGAGAAAGGGGCAACGGCCATAAATCCCGGTCAGGGAGCCTTAGCAGATTCTCACCAGTGGTCCGAGATCTATCGGGAACACTACACTCATATCACCCGAAACAAACCCGGACCCAGTGGTACCACAAGAGATGGTAGAGTCTTCTACACCGCCAAGATTTCATGGCCCTTAAGACCTTTCATCGGAACTATTGGAACTGTTCCCCATGTAGAGGTGGAAACTAGCCATCTCGGTCAGGGTGTATGGGGGGGGAATTGGGATTGCCGGGATATGAAGGAAGGATCGCTCGTATACTTGAACTCCTTTCATGAGGGCGGCCTTCTCTATGTGGGTGATGTTCATGCGGCACAGGGAGACGGTGAGTGGTCCGGGATAGCTAATGAGGTACGGGCTGAAGTCACACTAAGGTGCGATGTAGTCAAGAATAAGAAAATCCCCTATGCTCGAGTAGAGAAGAAAGAATCCATAATCTCCCTCTATTCAGGCAAGCCTCTGGAGGATGCCGTGAACAGAGCCATGACTCACCTTTTGGAATGGCTAGTGAAAGAGTATGGTCTGGATCCGCGGGATGCCTACATTCAAATTACCATTAATCCTGGATTCAGGGTCAATATCTATCAAATGGTTTCCGTGGGAAAACTGCAGTATACAGTTGGAGCTGAGTTTCCTAAAGAATATCTTTGACTTCTCTTGAGCACCATTGACTCACAGCCTGCATGCTCTGTTAAGTTATCCTTTGCGCGGGAGCAGGATATCTAGAGGGGTAACCATTTTTCTGGAGCGTCACCATGAAAAGTGTGAGATGGGGGTTGTGGGGTGCGTAGTTTCTGGGGTACCTGCCTATCCTTCTTGTATGAATTAAGTAGGCTTCTGTCTTGTTTTGTCGCAGTCTCTGTTTTCGGTTTGCGCACAGCGAGGTGTTCTGATTGGGTACGCATCTGAGGAGCGCTAGAAAGAACTAGAAAAAGAGTAGCTTTGAAGTGGGTAAGGAATACATGAAGATAGGTTTCTAAACTACTTTCTGATAGGGAGGAAAAAATGGCCGACGAAGGAAAAATTCCTGTCGTGAGAAGAGAGAATAGACAGTTTTGCTTTGATGCGAAATATGAGCCAGTTTTGAGTATTAAGTCAGGACAAACAGTGCAAATAGAAACCGAGGATGCGAATGCTGGACTAATACGGACAAAAAAAGATGAATACCCCATTTTTGTTGATCTGTTTAATAAGGCAGGAGGAGCGAATCCGGTAACGGGGCCAATTTTTGTGGAAGGAGCCAAACCAGGAGATTGTCTAGCTGTCAAAATAGAGAACATTACTGTAGATCGTCAAGGTTACTCGAATGTTCTTCAAGACTTGGGGGCTCTGCAAAGTGCCTACAATATTCAACCTCATCACGGCGCCCGGACGACGATTTGTAAGGTCAAAGGGGACTATTTCACTTTCCCGGGTAAGAAGAAAAAAATAGATGTACCTATTGAACCCATGATTGGAACCATAGCTACGGCTCCCAGATTTGAAAGAGTTGCCTCATTTTACCACGGAAAAGAGTACTGTGGTAACATTGATTGTCCTGACCTAGAGATCGGAAATACTGTTGTGCTACCTGTAAATGTGGACGGAGGGCTTTTGACCTTGGGCGACGTTCATGGAGCTCAGGGTGACGGTGAGATAACCGGATGTGCACTAGAGATTAGGGGAGCTGTTACGGTAACAGTTGAGCTTTTAGCCAGAGAAAGAGCCCAATTTTGCGGATGGCCGCAAGTTAACTCCGCTACGTGGATAGGGTCTATCGGATGCCCGATCGGCGGTTCGCTGGATGATGCGATAAGGGCTGCATATGTTGACTTGATCAACAGGATGGAGAAATTCTACGGGTTCGACAGACTAGACGCTTATCAGCTGTTAAATTTGGTGGGCAAGGTGACTGTGGGGCAGGTGGTAGAGCCTCTTTATTCTTGCGTGGCTAGAATAGATCGTAGATATTTGGAAAGCGAATAGGCTCTCGTCTGAACCGCCCTGATTATTGTGATGTTGCGATCTTGCTTGGGCCTGGTAGAGGGAATTGAGCCAGCAGTCCCTAGTAAGAATATACGAAACTATGAGGGAGGAGGAACATGGGAATGGAGATTGACCACGAGATGAGAGAAAAGCTGCGTCTTCCAGATGTGAGTCAGATTGGAGTTGTAGTGAGAGACCTCGA
>CAYYHL010000080.1:0-8076 GCA_964471775.1 uncultured Clostridia bacterium | reverse complement strand
AAGGAGAAGCTACCTATGAGCTCATCCTCTTGAAGGAAAACTTCTGCCCCTGCACCTCGACTATGGAGTGAATCACCTCGCCTGTTTCATCTTTTATGAGTGTAAGCTCAAAATCTATCTGTCTCATCAAACGAGGAGTGAAAGAAGCTCGTCTCTGATTCCGGGTATAGTACAAACACAGTCTCCCCCGGAAGTTCCACATAGAGCTTCTCATCCTCGCTCGTCACGCTAACAGAGGTGAAGGGCCATCCGAGTTCCGGGGCCACCTCATACTTACCCGCATAAGCTTGGAACACCGTGGGATCGAGATCGGGATCGAGCCTTGCTGCGATCTCGCTCTTAACCTCCTCCTGTCTCTGGATAAGGCTCGGGAGTCGCTCAGCGAGATTCGGTCCTTCCTGGGGATCTCGTAACCTCGCGGGAGGAAACTGGGTACTGTGCACCTTGAGCAGTAGTCGGGCCAGCTCAGTCTTACCCACATTGATGAGGAGTGCTGCCTGGGAAATGAGCTCTCTTCCCAGAATTTCCTGTACATCGCTTCCTCTATACTGCTTCAGCTGATTCACCAGGTCCACCTCTTCGGCCTGCCAATGGATGTCCGGGAGCGGTTTCCCATACCGAGGTTGGAAGATGAAGGTCTTGTAGAAGGTGAGCGCTACCGGGGAGTTAAGGACATCTCCGTCTCCTAGCCAGTAATTCCGACTGAGGCTGTCTATGTTCGCAAGGATAATGAAGGTAATGTTCTCCTCTGGCACTTTAAGGATGAGGGTTGAGACCGATGGCGGGAACCATCCATAGTGCCAAACTAGATACGTATCCTGGTAGCG
Source organism: uncultured Clostridia bacterium (assembly GCA_964471775.1). Classification (GTDB taxonomy): domain Bacteria; phylum Aerophobota; class Aerophobia; order Aerophobales; family AE-B3A; genus SOJT01. The sequence continues at coordinate 7,249 of CAYYHL010000080.1, read as the reverse complement.
CTGGGTAAACCATCCGAGGCCATAGGGAAGTTCGGTGCCTGCATTGGAAAGGGCGGGAGTAAACATCTCAATCTTCGTCTTCTCTGATACAAGAAGGTTCTCATCAATAGCAATGTCCAACTTCGCCAGGTCCGCTGCAGTTGAGATAAGCCCGCCTGATGCAGTGAAATAGGCAGGATAGTATCCCTTCACCATTCCATACCAGGGGTCAACCTGATAAGGGAGAGCAACTTCTTGATAGACACGCTCGCAGTATGCCTCTCGCCCCTCGTCCAGTCCTCGCCACCCAGCAGGGCTAGGACAGGTGCTCTTCAATTCGAGGGGTTCCAAGATCCGCTCAAAGAGAATCTCTTGGAATGACCTCCCCGAGACCCTCTGGATCACTTGGCCGAGAAGAGCAAACCGACCTCCATTGTACCTGTAGCTTGACCCTGGATCACCTTCAGAGGTGTGAGTGAGAAGGTGCCTCACCCGGATAGTTCCCGTACCTTCGATGTCGATGCCGTGCTTCGATACCGGATCATCCAGATCTAGTAGCCCCTCCTCGGTGAGCTGCATGATGATGAGGGCTGCAAAGGGCTTGGTGAGCGAGGCAAGGCGGTAGGGTGTATCTCCCGTAGCCTCGACTCTGCCCTCTAGGTCAGCGTAGCCGAATCCTTTTACCCACACTAGCTCCTGATTCTGGACGATGGCCGCGGAGAAGGCGGGAATCCTGAGATCCCTCAGAATCGCTTCCAGCTCATTCTCGAACTGAACGAAGAGGCGAGTATCTTGTTGAGTGACTGACGAGGTTGTAGAAGCTACCTGTTCAGAGGTGACGAGGAGCCCGAGTGCTGCGGCAGTAATAGCCAGAAATCCCTTTCCCATTATCCTCCTCCCCGGGCGGTGCCGCCCACAAGGCCGTGCTTGGCGCCGAGAACTATCCTAGCCCTCTCCTCTCGGGTAGTCAAGGGTCTTAGGGATCCCGAGTGCAGCAGTCCCCTTTTCAATAATGGGTACTCAACACCACTACATAGGGTAGGGGATACCTCGCACAAGGAAGGAGTGTCCGGTGTCCAGACACCGGACCCCTTCTCCCAAATCCTTATTATTACTAGTCATTCGACAAGGCGATGAAAGAATATGAGAGAGCTCTATAAGTGAACAAGCAAGAGCACTGCTTATAAGTCCTATTCGATTTAACAATGAGCTCCAAGAATGCCACAGTCTTCATACCTTAAGCAACGTAGTCCATTAACAGGATAACCAAGAAGGCGAGGTATCCGAGACTGCAGAAGGTCAGCGCAGGAGCCTTCTGAGGAAAAGGAAATGTGCCTGAAAAGGTTATCTCTAGGTGAACCCATTCTTTTAGATAACGAGAATGGGGTTTTTGCTTTTGATAGAGAAATAAAGCATGCCACGTCATTCGATTATTCAATGTACACGATCACGCCCTCACTCTAATCATATTAAGTCTTTCCAGACTAGATTTGTTGAACCACGTTTTTGGCAGGTTTGGAATGATCCAGCTCATGGCGTTGACAAAGAAACAACCAGGGTCAACTTCCTTCCGTAATGCGAATCTTTGTCCCGCGTTACGGAAGGCCATATGACACGAACAAACAGAGGTCTTGACAAGAAAATAAATAAATGTAGACTATGTTCCATAATACGAAAAGTAACCCCATAATACGAAAGACGATGAGAGAGAATCAACCAAAAGGCATAATTAGATCCGTTAATAAGGCTTTCTCTATCCTAGAGGTTTTTCTGACAACTCAATCCGAATTGACCATATCTGAGATCCGTAAAGAATTAGGATTTCCAGATAGTACAATTCACCGATTACTGACTACTCTGAAGTACAGAGGATACGTTGACCAAGACTATTTGACGGGGAAATACAGGCTCGGGATCAAGCTATTTGAATTGAGCGATTTCTTTGAGCAGCAAAAATACTTGATAAGCACCGCAGTTCCCTATTTAAGGCATTTGGGCAATCTAACCCGGGAAACTATCAACTTAGCTACCTTGGATCAAGGTCAGAAAGCAATTATATACCTAGCTGTTATCGAAAGCTCTGAAATTCTGCAGATCAAGACTAACATGGGCAGCCGTCATCCCGTTCATTGCACAGCTTTAGGCAAAGTTTTACTGGCGTTTCTTCCACAGGCAGAATTTGACAGAATATTTTCTGATACGGAAGAATTGCCAGTCTATACTCCCCGTGCAATCCCAACCGTGGCAATGTTGAGGAACCACTTAGAGAAGATTAGAAGTTCAGGTGTAGCTGTTGATAACGAGGAATTCAAGCAAGGGGTACGATGTTTAGCTGCTCCAATTAGGGATCACAAAGGGAGGGTAGTAGCAGCTGTGAGCATTGCCGGACCGACTTCACGACTTTCAATGGAAAGGGTTTTGGAACTGCAGGGTCCCCTTGGCGCGGCGTGTGTGAAGATCTCAGAAAAATTGGGCTTCAAAACAGGTAAAACTATACAGGAGACAGAAAAATGGAGCTAGCAAAGGTAAAGGAAAGACTGTGTGGCGTTAATGTGGTTATGGTTACCCCATTCAGAAAGGATGGCAGCTTGGATGAGGAGGCCATACGAAGACATGCAAGATTTCTAATAGACCGGGGGATAGTCGAAGGCTCTGGAGTGTTAATACCTGGAGGTAGCACCGGGGAATGTTTTTCAATGACGCTCGAAGAGCGCAAGAAGCTGGCACAAATCGTTGTTGAAGAATCTGCGGGAAGAGTCCCTGTTTTTCCCGGCTGCAATCACAGTGGAACCAGATTGGTTATCGAATTGGCTCAACACGCTCAAAATATCGGTGCTGACGGCGTAATGGTTATATGTCCTTATTACTGGCCTCCAAGTCCAGAGGCAACAATTCAACACTACAAAGAACTAGCGGAGGCTGTTGATATCGGAATAATGATTTACAACAACCCCACTGTCTCCAAGTTTGATCTATCGGTCAATACCATGAAGAAACTTGCAGAGATAGAAAACGTTGTGGCCTTGAAGGAATGTACGGAGAGCCTGAGCAAGTTTGGTTGGATGGTGCGAGCATTGGGAGACATGGTGGTAATGTTCAATGGAAAAGGAAGTAGGTTTGAGCCCAGTGCTTCCATCATGGGGACCAAGGGCTTTAGCTCTTCGGAAGCCAACTTCGTACCGAAATTGACCGTTGATATCTATCAAGCAGCATCAAGGGGTGACTTTGGAAAGGTTGAAGAGACCTGCTCCAGACTCAGACCCTACCTGGATCTATTAGTTGAATATTGTTCCTCTGCTGGGTGGGCGCAGCTAGCCAGTTTCGTGAAAGAGGCAATGAACATCATGGGACTGCCGGGTGGAGCGGTTCGTACCCCAACACTTCCTGTTGGTTCTGAGTATAGAAAAAGATTGGAGAGCGTGCTTAACGCAGGTGGCTTTTTGACCTAGCAGTAATGGTAGAACCACTCCGTGTTATGGTTCTCTCTCAAAGACCACTTACCAAAGACACTCACTGTGCCGTAGGTCCATGAGGATACGAAAGGAGGTGAATTAGTATTAGAAACAAGAGCACGAACGAGGCGTAAATCTGTACCAAAGTCAGCTTTTCACCACTTGGGGTGAGACCCACTTCACGGTAGGAAAAAAGAAAGCAATTAGGTGTCAAGGAGAGAAAAAATGAAATCAAGTGCGAAGCGGAAATCTCTTTCCGGGATGAGGTGCTTTTTGCTAGTAAGTATTTTCGTAGCAGGGCTAATCTTGGTCCCTGCGGTCTGGGGGCAGAAAACCATAAGACTCCAGATTACGAGAGTGGGATACCCAGAACGAGGGGAAGAGCTCTTCGCTGAAATGATCCCTGCGTTCGAAAAGGAGTATCCTAACATAAAGGCGGAATTCATCCCTACAGGGTGGTCTGGGTGGACTGAGAAGGTGTTTACCTGGGTTGCAGCAGGAACCGATCCTGATGTCCATACTGGAAATACCGATATTCTGGGTCAGCTCATCGATGTGGGAGCCCTTTTGCCATTGGATAGCTATATAGATGAAGACCTGCGGAGCGCACTAGATGAGCGCATGTGGAAGATGGCGAGAATGAGGGGAGGGGGAAAGATCTATCAAGTCCCCAGTCAGCTCGGTTGCTTTTTGCTTTGGTACAACAGAAGTTTGTTCAAGAATGCAGGACTGGATCCCGATGCACCACCGACCGATTGGTACGAGCTCCTCGGCTATAGCATTAAGATAACCAATGAGACCGGTACACCAGCAATAGGTTCTCCCTGTTTCCTCCGTCACTGCACTATGGATACGCTGTTTGGAGCTCTGTACTATTCTGCGACTGGGCAGCCCCTTCTTGGTGAGAATGGGAAGGCTCTATTCAACACCCCCAGAGGAGTAGAAGCCTTGAAGTTCTTCACCGACCTGACCAACAAATGGAACGTAACCCAGGCAAATCCGCTTGAGTTCAGGAAGGGGTCTCTGAGACCTGTCTTCAGAGATGCCAAGGTCAGCATGATTATTGATGGATCTTGGCTCTTTCCTCTGCTCATGGAAGTCTACGATTTTTCCACGAGAGAAGCTTGCGACGTGGCACCTGCTGTGCCTCCGCGGGGGCCAACTACTATCTCTGGAAGAACCGGTGATGAAGGGTGGGCTATTTCGTCAAACACAGAAAATCCTGACGCGGCGTGGAAACTGCTACGATTTGTTGTACGTCCTGACTGGCAATACAAAGCTGATGTTATCTACGGAAACGTCCCAGCGCAGAAGAGCGAGAAGACCATGCCGGAATTCCAGAAATGGTACTGGCAGCCGTTTATTGAAACTTTGCCAATGGGTTTTCCGCCCGAGAGTTCGCCTAAATTCATGGAGTTTTCAACGATCTTCGTGAAACACCTCCAGAAGGCCATGCTGCAGCAGATGACGCCGGAAGAAGCGCTCAGTGCAGCAGAGAAGGAAGTCAACGAGCTACATGGGATAAGGTAATTCAATGAATGAAAAAAGTGACCCTGTAGCGTATCTAGCGGTGCAGGGTCACTTTTTGTTCAAATTTGCGGTGCCTAAGAGAGAGGTATGTCCAAAGGAATTCTCCCGTAAGGAACATGTCTTTCATTAAGAGATCAGGGAAGGAGAATACTGCAGGAAATGAAGACCAAGTGGAGCGTGATACTTATCTATCTTATACCAAGCTTTATTCTTTTTGGCTTCGTATATGCATATCCAATTGCTCATCTTTTCCTGGTGTCATTCTTTAGAGTCGGCCTCAGGGGAATTCTCCAGAAATATGTGGGGATAGAGAACTATAGCTATCTTCTGAGCGCGGATTTCGTTCAGACCATCGTGCGGACCGTCGTTTTTGTTAGTGTCTCTGTGCCTTTGGCCATGGGTCTCGGATTGGTAGGTGCGCTTCTACTTAATCACGACTTTCGTGGAAGAAACGTATTGAGAGCATTGGTGTGCATTCCGTGGTTCACTCCTCAGAGTATTGTGGGAATCGTCTGGCATTGGATGGTACACCCAACCTACGGCTTGATCAACAATCTTCTCTTGCAATTCAACCTCACAAACGAGACTATTTCCTTCTTGAGTTTTGATAAGGCTATGTGGATATGTATAGCTATGCGTTGCTGGCGCTCAACCCCTTTCGTAATCCTATCGCTCTTGGCCGCTCTGCAATCCATACCTGAGAGCATCTACGATGCCTCCAGTGTGGACGGAGCCAGACCCTTTCAACGGTTAGTCTATATTACCCTACCTATGATAAAACCTGTCTTGGTTGCTGTTTCACTCCTTCTGGTAATATGGTCCTCGGTCACTTTTGACATGATATGGACCCTTACGCAAGGCGGCCCCGTGGATAGTACCAAAATACTGTCAATCGCCATATATCGGAAGGCCTTTTTTGAAGGAAATTTTGGTATAGCCTCTGCTATGGCCGTTGTAACAATAATTGGGCTTGTAGTTTTCACTGCGATCCAACTCCGAGTAATTAGACGGGGCCGAAAATGAACTTAAGATCCAGCAAGCAATTGCGACGCTATGCGGTGATAATTGGCAGCATGGCTTTCGTTGGAGTAATGCTCGTCCCCTACTATTCAATATTTCTGGCATCACTAACACCTTTCTCAAAAGTCGGAAGCGGCCAGGTACTTCCCGTCTTCTTGTACTGGCAGAACTATGTGGAGATATGGCACAGAGTCATCTTCGCTCGGTTTTTGATAAACTCTATAGTTTACGGATTAGCCATTGGCTTAATTGCGGTGTTTGCAGCTATCCCTGCTGGTTATGTCATATCTCGCTTTGATTTCTATTTGAAGAATCCATATAAGTTTTTCTTACTTTCGACCCAAATGTTCCCTCTTGTGATTATTGCCTTACCTGTGTTCCTGATCGTACTTAAGATTGGTTTATTCAACACTTATGCCTCTATAATACTGGTTACCTCAGCCATAACATTGCCTTTTCCCATATGGCTGATGGCGAGCTATTTTGACACAACTCCTGTAGAAATGGAAGAAGCTGCGATGATTGATGGATGTTCGAGAAGACAGACTCTTTTTCGTGTCCTCGTTCCGGTAGTAGCGCCAGGGATCTTAACGTCCTTCGTCCTTGCCTTTTCGACAGCCTGGTGTCAGTTTCTAATCCCTTACATTTTCCTGACTTCCAAGGAGAAGCTTCCTGTCACTGCGGGGATCTACAGCCTGGTTGGTGAACATGTGGTAGAGTGGAATCTTGTAATGACGGGGTGCCTCATTGCAATAATTCCACCGTTGATAGTGTTCTTTCTTGCACAGAAATATGTCATTGGTGGTTTGACTGCAGGAGCTATCAAGTGAAAAGGTCGCTCAAACTTAACAAACCGGGCCAACAGAAAGGTAGCTCCTCTTTTCTCTTAATCCACATTAGGACGGGAAGATGTTAGATTCGTCTATCTGGAAGATATGAAGGGTGGGAGACAATGATTCAAAGAATACAAACCGACGTTTTGGTAATTGGTGGTGGGGGAGCAGCTGCGAGAGCCGCACTAGAGGCCTACAATAGTGGTGCAGATACTTTCATGATAGTGAAGGGTCACCTCGGCAGTAGCGGCGCAACGGCATATCCGGTTTCAGAGCTCGCAGGTTTCAGTTTCGCTGATGCTTGCCGAGATCCCGACGATAATCCTGAGGTTCACTTCGAGGATATTATCAAAGCAGGACTCGGAACGGTTGATGCCAAACTTGCCAGGATCGTTGCGGAAGAAGCACCACAAGCGTTTCGCGATCTCCAAAGGT
>CAYYHL010000079.1:0-8108 GCA_964471775.1 uncultured Clostridia bacterium | reverse complement strand
ACCCGGTCCTCTTCCTCTTTGGTATCTTCCACCATCACCACGGCATCAGCCCCTTTGGGGAGAGGCGCCCCCGTCATAATCCTTACCGCCTTTCCCTCCCTGAGAACCTTTGCGGTTTGGTATCCTGCGGGAAGATCGGCTATCACTTCCAGAAGGACAGGCTGATCGGACGCAGCAGGACAGGTATCTTGGGCCATAACAGCATAGCCGTCCATGGCTGAGCGATCAAATCCAGGAATATCAAAATCAGCATGAATATCCTCGGCCAGAACTCTTCCCAGGCTGGATAGAACTTGCACTCTTTGCGCTGAAAGAGTTCTTACCTCGGATAGAATTATCTGAAGTGCTTGCTCCAGATGAATCATCGTCTCCTCCTTAAAGGGGAGCTAAGGCTCTCCCTTTCCCGCCTGCTTTGAAGACCCGGCTCTCCATTGACATTGAAGAAGTGCCAATCCTTGAGTACATTCCGCCCGAGCTGACGGACATACCTGGGCTCTTGCCTGGAAAAATGAGGAGCTGAATTCTCGCGCTTCGGTCCTTATCGAGATTAACTATATTCACACTGTGCATTTCTCTAGCCTTACGGCGCATACTTTCAGCTCAGGAATCTTGGCAACAGGGTCAAGGGCATCTATCGTAAGAAGGTTTGCCGCCGCTTCCTTGAAATGAAAACTCATAAAGACAACACCGGGAGGCGATACCTCGGTCACCTTCACCCTGGCCACTACTCTTCCCCGCCGAGAGATCACCCGGGCCATATCACCATCTTTAAGAGAGAGCTTCCCCGCATCCAGAGGATGAATCTCCACCGGGCCTTGAGGATAAATCTCTTCCAGCCCCTTCACCCTTCTGGTCATGGTACCGGTGTGAAAATGAAAAAGCACCCTTCCGGTAGTAAGAATAAGAGGATAGTCCTCATCAGGAAGCTCCCTAGCTTCCCTGTAGGGCGTCGCATAGAACTTGCCTAACCCACGCGTGAACCTACCCTGGTGCAAGAACTTTGTGCCCGGATGGTTCCTGTCAGGACACGGCCACTGAAGTCCCTCCTCACCAAGCCTCTCATAGATGATTCCTCCGTATATGGGGGCAAGATGAGCAATTTCATCCATTACCCCGGCGGGAGAGGAGTACTGCATGGGATATCCTAGTTTCGCTGCCAAATCCGAGATGATTTCCCAGTCTGCCTTAGCCTGGCCGGGAGGCTCCAGGGCCTTTCTTACCCTTTGCACTCTTCTTTCGGTATTGGTAAAAGTTCCCTCTTTTTCAGCAAAGCTTGCTGCCGGCAGGATAACATCGGCGTATTCACCCGTCTCCGTGGGAAAGATATCCTGCACCACCAGAAAATCAAGCTTCCTTAAAGCCTTCCTGGTGAAATTACTATTAGGGTCGGAAAGAAAAGGGTTTTCCCCCATGATGTACATAGCCTTCACCTTTCCTGCCTCAGCGGCATGCATCATCTCCACCGCGGTAAGTCCTACCTTTTGAGAAAGACTTACTCCCCAGATCTCCTCAAATTTCTCCCGAATCTTATCCTCACTGACTGGCTGATACCCCGGGTACACATTGGGAAGAGCCCCCATGTCACATGCACCCTGCACATTGTTCTGACCCCTCAAAGGATTCACACCCGAGCTCTCCTTGCCTACGCTACCGGTGAGCATAGCGAGATTAGCCAATGAGAGGACATTGTCGGTGCCGGTGGTGTGCTGGGTAATACCCATGGCGAAGAAGATGGATGCTCTGTCGGCTTCCGCGAACATCCTGGCAGCAGAGATGATGTCGGAAGCGGAAACGCCGGTGATCCCTTCCACGTAATCGGGAGTATACTGGCTCAGCACCCCCTCAAGTTCTTTCAATCCCTGGGTACGTTTCGAAATAAACTCTTTGTCCGAGAGTCCTTCAGAAATAATAACATTCATCATTCCATTGAATAGGGCTACGTCCGTACCTGGTTTTTGCCGCAGCCAGAGGTTGCTGAATTTGGTCATCTCTATTTTTCGAGGATCTACAACAATGAGTCTTGCACCATTTCTCCGAATGGCCTCCTTAATCTTCAGAGCCACGATGGGGTGAGTCTCTGAAGTGTTGGATCCGGTAATGAGGATACAATCCGCATTTTTTATCTCCTGCATTGAATTGGTCATGGCCCCACTTCCAAAGGCTCTCGCTAGCCCTGCTACGGTGGAGGCATGACACAGACGAGCGCAGTGATCCACATTGTTGGTTCCAAGAGCAGCTCTCATGAACTTTTGAAACAGGTAATTCTCCTCGTTGGTGCACTTGGCCGAGGAAAGTCCAGCTATACTCTCTGATCCATACTCATCTCTAATCTCCTTGAACTTATCAGCCACGAATTCTAGGGCCTCGTCCCAGCTCACCTCGGTGAGCTTGCCTCCCTTCCTCACTAGGGGCTTCTTCAATCTCTCAGGGCTGTCGACGAAATCAAATCCGAATTTTCCCTTAGCGCAGAGCCACCCCTCATTGACAAACCCCTCTGGATCTGAAGTTATCTTGACAATTCTACCGTTTTCAATATTGAGGGTGATACTACAGCCGCAGCCACAGTAAGGACAAATAGTCCTGACCTTCTCTACCTCAAACTCCCGCCTCTGAATCCTGCCTTCCTTTTCAGTCAGTGCTCCTACTGGACACACAGATACACATGAGCCACAAAAGGCGCAAGGGGTTTGGGGAAGAGGTCTATCTAGGCCAGTGGATATCCGGGTTTCAAGCCCCCTGCCCACAAAATCTAGAACGAAGCACATCTGCACGTCACTGCACACCGCCACACACCGGCCACAGAGAATGCACTTATCGGGATCTCTTAGAATGAAGGGATTACTCTCGTCCGGTGGATAGTGACTCTTTTTCCCCTTAAACCGAGGAGAGAAGACTCCTAGCTCCAGAGCGTACTCCCTTAGCCGGCAGTCAAGAATCTGGTCACAACCACAGGAAAGACACCGCTCACTTTCTCTCTTTACCATATCCTCCGTGAAACCGAGCTGGGTTTCAACAAAGCTCATCTTTCTTTCTTCCAGGGCAAGATGGCGCATCTTGCCTCGAGGAATCGTCTCTACGTGGGCGTATTCCCGAGGATCAATTTCATCCAGCTCGCCCTTTTTGATGTGAAAGACTTCCTCCTCACCAGGAGGCTTCTTGCCAGCCAGGTACTGGTTAATGGAATGAGCTGCTCGCCGCCCGCAAGCTATGGCCTCAACAGCCGTAGCAGGACCGGAAACGCAATCACCACCGGCAAAGACTCCCTCAGAGTTTGTCTCCATAGTCTTATCATCCACCTCAATATAGCCTCTTTTGGTAAGCTGAAGGGGCATCTCATCCAGGCAGGATCGGTCAAGATACTGTCCAATAGCGGCGATGACCGTCTCCACAGGCATCTCAAATTCCGAGTCAGGAATAGGCTCTGGTCTTGCCCTGCCCGAGGCGTCGGGTTCTCCCAGCCTCATCCTCTGGCAGGTAAGGGACCCTACCTTGTTGTTTTTCCCGTTTGCTCTCACCGGAGCTGCGAGGAGAATGACCCTGACGCCCTCTTTTTCTGCCTCATCTATCTCCTCTTCCTCAGCGGGCATCTCCTTCCGAGATCGGCGATAGACGATGGTCACCTCATCAGCACCCAATCTTAAGGCAGACCGAGCCGCGTCAATGGCAGTATCGCCTCCTCCGATAACTGCTACTCGCTTTCCCACCTTTACCCTTCCGTTGAGGGCAATCTGGCGAAGAAACTCCAGGGCTGGAATGATTCCCCCAAGCTCCTCCCCTTCAATCCCCATCTTCCAGCACTTCTGTGCCCCCATAGCCAGAAATATGGCATCAAAACCCTCTTTCCTCAAGCTGCCTATGGTGATGTCTTTTCCCAGCGTTCTCCCGCATTCAATTTTCACCCCCAGGGCAGCAATTGTGGCAATTTCCCTGTCCAGCTCTTTCTTGGGAAGCCGGTACTCGGGGATGCCGTACCTCAGCATGCCTCCAGGCTCCGGATCTCCATCAAAGATGGTCACCTGGTGGCCCTCTCTGGCGAGAAAATAGGCTGCGGAAAGACCGCCAGGTCCGGATCCAATGACAGCTACCCTCTTGCCGGTACTGGGCTTGCGGGAAGGAGTGTAGGGGCGACCGTCCTTCATATCAAAATCAGCCAGGAATCTTTTGATAGCGTCAATGGCCACCGGCTCATCCACCACGTTTCTTCGGCACTCTCTTTCGCAGAATCGAGGACAAATTCTTCCGCAGACAATAGGCAACGGATTTGTTTCCTTGATGAGTTTGAGAGCCTCCTGGTAATAACCCTTGCGCGCAAGGGCAAGATAGCCCTGTATATCTATTCCCGCGGGGCAGGCCAGCCTGCAGGGAGCCAGGCAATCGCCACTGTGGCTGGAGAGAAGAAGCTCCAGGCACAGCCTCCTCAGGGCAGTAACCTTTTCTGTTCTGGTTCTTACCCTTATCCCTTCAGCTACACAGGTGGAGCAGGCAGGAGTAGGACGGGGCATCCCCTCCACTTCAACCAAACACATAAAGCAGGAAGTGAAAGGATCGAGACGAGGATCGTAGCAAAGGGTAGGAATCTGGATACCCCCAGCTTCAGCAGCTTCTAGAATGGTGGTGCCGGAGCGAGCTTGCAGGGACTTATCATCTATGGTGAGCTGAATTTTCTTGGACATTCCTTCCCCTTCCAGGACACAAGCCAATAAGAAATCTACTTTACTAAGATAGCGTCGACCTTACAGCTATCCAAACACATACCGCACTTGATGCACTTTACCTGATCGATCCGATGCGGTTTCTTGTTTTCTCCTGAAACAGCCTCAGTTGGACAGCGCAGGGCACAGGCTCTGCAGCCGGTGCACTTCTCAGGGATAATTTCAAAGCTAATTAGGGCTCGGCATTTCTTCGCCGGGCATCGTTTTTCTACAATATGGGCCTCATACTCATCTTTAAAATACCGAATAGTAGTGAGAACCGGATTAGGAGCGGTCTGACCTAACCCACAGAGGGAAGCTTCTTTGACCTTCTGTGCCAGATCTTCCAGGATCTCGAGGTCCCGAAGGTGGCCTTTTCCATCGGTGATTCTTTCCAGAATCTCCAGCATCCTGAGGGTTCCGATGCGGCAAAAAGTACATTTGCCGCAAGACTCTTTCTGGGTAAAACTGAGGAAGAATTTGGCCACATCCACCATACAGGTACTCTCATCCATAACCACCATTCCTCCGGAACCCATGATGGCTCCGGTGCCGGTTACCGATTCATAGTCTATCGGGGTGTCGGCCAGGGCTTCGGGTATGCATCCTCCTGAGGGACCACCCATTTGTACGGCCTTGAGCCTGCCGCCATTCTGGATACCACCTCCAATATCGAAAATGACTTCTCTGAGGGTGATGCCCATGGGAACCTCCACCAATCCCCCCCGGTTTATTTTGCCGGCTAAGGCGAATACTTTACTTCCCCTGCTTTTCCTTATGCCGCACTCACTGAATTTCTTCCCCCCGTTGATGATAATCCAGGGAATATTGGCCAGAGTCTCCACGTTATTGATGCAGGTGGGTTTTCCCCAGAGGCCTGAAGTGGCAGGGAAGGGAGGCCGGAATCTCGGCATCCCCCGCCTTCCTTCAAGAGAGGCGATGAGAGCCGTCTCTTCCCCGCAGACAAAGGCGCCTGCACCCTCAAGAATTCTAATGGAGCAACCGAAATGGGTTCCCAGAATAGACTCTCCCAGGTAGCCTCTTTCTTCAGCCTGCTGGATGGCCTCCTTGAGTCTTTTCACCGCCAGGGGGTACTCCGCCCTCACATAAATATATGCCTCCAAGGCACCAATAGCGTATCCCGCTATGAGAAGACCCTCCAGAACACTGTGAGGATCGCTTTCGAGAACGCTTCTATCCATGAAAGCTCCTGGATCTCCTTCATCGGCGTTGCAGACCACATATTTGGGTTCTCCCGGGGCGTTCCTGGCAAACTCCCATTTTCTGCCGGTAGAAAAGCCAGCTCCACCTCTTCCTCTGAGCCCGGATCCCTTCACCTCCTCTATTACCTCCTCTGGGCTCATACTTCTCAGTACTTTCTCCAGAGCCTGGTAGCCACCGGCATCCTGGTAGTCATCAATGGATTCAGGATCGATGATGCCGCAGTTTCTGAGGACAATCCTCCTCTGCTTGGAGAGAAAATTCTCAAGAGGTGTATGAATACCCTCACCCATGATGATCCAGTCTTTTATGGGCCGGCCCTCCTCCAGGTGCTCCCTGAGGATCCGCTCCGCCCTGTCTCTAGTAATTTCCCCATAAAGGAGGCTCTTGTTTCCCTCCTCGAGAACTTCCAGCAGAACTTCCTTAAAACACATACCCAGGCAACCAGTTCTCTCAAGCCTCAGGGGAAGATTTCTGGTACGTATCTCTTCTGCCAAATAGTCGAAGACTTCTTGGGCTCCGGCGGCGATGCCGCAGGAGGCAAGGCCTACCTTCACTACTCTCCTTGAATCATTTGAAGGAAGATGCATTCTAGTCGACTCGCGTTTTTCGGTATTTCTTGACTATTCTTTTGATTTTCCGGGGACTCAAACGGGCGTGAGTCTCATCATTAACCATCACGCAGGGAGCAAGGCTGCAGCACCCCAGACAGGCCACCCGCTCCACAGTAAACTCACCATCCTCAGTTGTGGCTCCCTCATCTACTCCCAGCTCCTCCGAGACCGCCTCAGAGATTCTCTCCGCTCCACCAATATGACAGGCGGTTCCGTGACAGACTCTCATAATGTTCTTCCCTCGAGGACTCAGGTAGAACTGACTGTAAAAGGTGACCACGCCGTATATCTTACCCAGAGGTATCCCCACTTCCTCGCTCACAAAAACCAAAGCCTCCTCGGGGAGATAGCCAAGGGACTCCTGAATCTCCTGCAGGATAGGAATCAAGGCACCGGGTTCGCTTTCGTGTTTCTCCAGGAGCTGTCTCAGAGATTCCTTATCCATTTCCCCATTCATTTCCTTGGCCATTCGAGCCTGCCCACTACTATTCAAACAATGCCTTCTTCAAGATTCTTCCTGTATGGGAGCGGGGATTGCGCGCCACTTCCTCTGGAGGACCCGTGGCCACCATTTCTCCCCCCTCATCTCCTCCCTCAGGGCCTAAATCAATAACATAATCGGCTACCTTGATCACATCGGGATTATGTTCAATAACCACCACCGTATTCCCCTTAGCCACCAGCCGGTCCAAAACTTTCAAAAGTTTCTCAATGTCGGCAAAATGAAGACCGGTGGTGGGCTCATCCAGGATGTAGAAGGTTTTTCCTGTGCCTATCTTGGAAAGCTCCTTGGAGAGCTTCACCCTCTGAGCTTCTCCTCCGGAGAGGTTAGGAGCAGGCTGACCCAGATGAATGTATCCCAGACCCACATCATAGAGAGTCTTCAACTTTCTCTTAATCTGAGGAATGTTGCGGAAAAAGTCCAGAGCTTCTTCCACCGTCATCTCCAGGATCTCAGCGATGTTCTTGCCTTTGTACTTTACCTCGAGAGTCTCTTTGCTATATCGCTTTCCCTTGCACACATCACAGGAAACAAAAACGTCGGGAAGAAACTGCATTTCAATCTTGATCATTCCCTCTCCCCGGCACTGCTGGCACCTTCCTAAACGCACATTGAAGCTGAACCTTCCCTGGGTGTACCCCCTCATCCTGGCCTCCTCGAGCTGAGAGAAAAGCTGCCTTATGGGAGTAAAGACCCCCGTATAGGTGGCCGGATTTGACCGAGGAGTTCGACCAATCGGCGATTGGTCAATAACGATGACTTTGTCAATATAGTCTATCCCCTCCAGGTGATCAAACTTCCCCGGCTTTGCCCTGCTGCTGTAAAAATGCTCAGCCAGAGCACGGTAGATAATCTCATCCACCAGGGTACTTTTACCTGATCCGGAAACACCGGTAATACAGACAAAAATTCCCAGAGGGATTCTAACATTGATGTTTTTGAGGTTGTGTTCCCGGGCTCCTACTACGGTAAGATATCGGTTATCCTTAGGAATTCGGCGAGATTGAGGCACAGGAATCTTTAGCTCCCCCTTGAGATACTTGCCGGTTAGGCTGGCCGGACAATCCATGACATCCTTCA
>CAYYHL010000078.1:0-8146 GCA_964471775.1 uncultured Clostridia bacterium | reverse complement strand
GGGATGCTCATTATAGCTTGAGCTAGCCTGGCATCCAATTTGACATCCCATTGGGTATAGCTGCCCAGTCCTATGGGGAGATTGGTAGCATAAACCTCAAAGACCCCGCCTAGACTATCACCCCTTGTCTTGGCCTGGTCAACGAGCTCCTTCATCTGTTCCCCTTTTTCCCTATCCAGACACCTGAGGGGCGAGGATTCAATTAAAGAATAGTCGTCTGGAGTGGGCTGCCACTCTTTCCTGTCCCTTACCCTGCCAATCTGAATAACACGGCTGTAGAAATCTATGCCGAATTCTCGCAGGAACTTTTTGCAGATGGCTCCCACTGCCACTCGAGCTGCCGTTTCCCGGGCACTTGCCCTCTCCAGTACATCTCTTGTGTCCTCAAAGTCATATTTGATGGCTCCGGCCAGATCTGCATGACCAGGTCGAGGCTCAGTGAGGGCAGGGGAATCAGTATTCTCCTCCACCGTCATAATCATTTGCCATTTTGGCCACTCCGTGTTGCCTATTGTTAGAACAATGGGACTTCCCAGAGTTCTACCCCTGCGAACACCAGAAAGGATCTCGGCCCTGTCCTTTTCTATCTTCATTCTCTCTGAGCGACCATAGCCCATCTGTCGGCGTTTGAGCTCCCCATCAATATCACGGCAGGATAGAGAAAGACCTGCTGGGATCCCTTCAAGACTGGCGACGAGAGCCCTTCCGTGGGATTCCCCGCCGGTCAAATAACGTAGCATTATGTCCTCCTTTTTCTCATCCCCAGCTCTTTTTCTCCCGTATCTCTCATCTTCTGGACGGGAGCTTTTCGATGAGTCCAGATTTCAAAAGAAAGAACTGCCTGATGGATGAGCATCCCCAATCCTCCCAGGCAGGGTAGGCCTCGCTGCTCGGCTGCTTCCAGAAGCTCTGTTTTTCTGTTATACACTATGTCATGAATAAAGGTACCCGGAGAAAATAGACCTAGATTGATTAACAAACCTCCCTCCGGATTGAGCCCCACCGAGGTAGCATTAACAAAGAGATTGATTTCTCTTAGCCTCCCTTTGAGGTTCCTTCTGCCAAACTCCAGGACGTCTATGGGACACCTGTTCTTGAAAATCCTTTTGAGATGATGGACTAACTCTTCACCTCTTCTTTGTGTCCGGTTAACAATGGTAAGAGAAGCGATTCCTTCCTGGATCAAGACAGATGAGATGGCTCGTGCAGCCCCCCCGGCTCCCAAAAGCATCACCCTTTTCCCGTTAGGATTGAATTCTCCTTCCCCTTTAAGAGAATCAATGAAGCCTTGACCATCGGTATTGTAGCCAATGAGCTTACCTTTTCTGTTAAGTACAGTATTTACTGCTCCTATCATCCGGGCATCAGGAGTTACCCCATCCAGGTAGGCCATGATCCGTTCCTTATGAGGAATGGTCACGTTGACCCCCACCATATTCAGAGATCCTATTGCCCGGGCCGCCACATCCAGATTCTTGGATTGGACCCAGAAGGGAAGGTACACAAAATCAAGTCCCAACTCAACAAAGGCAGCGTTATGGAGATGCGGGGAAAGGGAGTGAGCCAGAGGATAGCCGAATATCCCAACTATTTTTGTTTTCCCACCAATCTTCATTCCGTAACTTACCCTCCTGGGAAACAATGAAATATTCTATCACAAGCGAGGGCACTGTCAAAATTTGGAGCAACACAAGAATTTGATAAATTCACGGGATGTGATATATTGAGAGGTCAGGATTGTTCGAATTCTGATGATGAAAAAAACGGTGGAAGGTTTGCCTTGAACGTCTTGATCCTAGCTCAAATAGGTAAGGAAAGCCGAAGTGGAAGTTAAAGTTGGATTTATTGGAGCAGGTAAGATTGCGCACCGCCACATGGAGAAGCTTGCCAGGATCAAAGATGCAAGGCTTACCAGTTTCTGCGACATTGAGGAGGTCAGGAGTCGGGAGGCGGTGAGGAAATACGGAGGCAGGTATTACACGGAGTACCGTCAGATGCTGGAGAAAGAGGACCTGGATGCGGTATACGTTTGCCTTCCACCTTTTGCCCACACGGATCAGGAGATCCTGGCTGCCGAGGCCGGGATAAACGTATTCGTTGAGAAGCCCATTGCTCTAGACATAGGAAAGGTTCACCAGATAAAGGAAGTTGTGGAGAGGAACGGTATTATTACCAGTGTGGGGTACCTTTATAGGTATGCCGATATTGTTAACAGAGCCAAAGAAATTCTGAGCAGGAAAAAGGTTGCCATGTTCTTAGGGTACTATTTCTGCCCTATTCCCTCCCTTCATTGGTGGGGAGCCAGACACCGATCCGGAGGACAAATAGTAGAACAGACTACCCATATCTTTGATCTGGCCCGATACCTGATAGGAGAAGTGGACCAGATTTATGGACAGAGGATTCGAGGCTTGAGGAACGAGAAAAATGAAAACTCTGACATCGATGATGCCTCTTGCGTCACCCTTCGCTTTCGAAGTGGAGCCGTAGGGAACATCAGTTCCAGCTGCCTTCTTTCCCATGGACGGGACTGGGGAGCCGATCTCATCACCCCTGACATGAGAATCCAGCTTCATCTTTCATCCCATCTTCTTAGGATTTCCAATGGAAGGAAGGAGGAGATGAGAATGCAAATTGATCCTTACGAGTTGGAAGACAAAGCTTTCATTGAGGCTGTTAAGGAAGGGAATCCTGGCAAGATAAGATCTTCCTACGGCGACGCTCTGAAAACTCTGGAGCTTACCTTAGCTGCCAATTCTGCCCTGGATAAAGGAACAATAGTCACCCTTTGAACTTTTCTGACAAAGCCTAGAGCTATCCTTTGTGTTGGTCCTCGGTTCTAACCATAATGGGCACTGTCCAGAAGGTTGCCCGGGCATTCGTTATCTCAGGGGTATTTCGCTTAAATCTTCCTACCGCTTCCCTGAGTTTTCCTATCCTTTCCCTGCCTCGAGTAGTCCAAACTTACGCTCGATGCAGGTAGGACAATCCTTCCTGCGTTTGATCGCTATTCTTCTAAAGGTTCCTGGCCAAAGATCGACGTAGACTAAGTCGGGATTAAGATTCTCATCTCCCACCAACATTTTTAGCGCTTCTGCTGTTTGCCAGGAAGCGATGGTAATGGGAGCAGCATTTACGAGGGGTATGGTTCCCAGCTCAGGGAAAGAGGGGAATTCGCCAAAGACACAGGTCAGACAGGGGGTTTTCTCAGGAATCACGGTCATGCTCATCCCTGTGGATCCGAAGACGCCACCGTAAATCCAGGGAATTTTGTTTTTTATGCAGGCCTCATTGATCAAAAATCGGGTTTTCATATTATCCGTTCCATCCAGAACCAGATGGCCTCCCTCTATCAGATTCTCAATATTCTTGGGTTCTACCTCGCACACCTCGGCTTCCAGCTGAATGGAGGAGTTAATTCTTCTCAGCTTGTCCACGGCGACCCTGGCCTTAGGCATCTTCTTCTTCACATCTTCCTCGTCAAAGAGAGTTTGGCGCTGTAGGTCTGGAAGCTCGACAATGTCCTTATCTACAATTCGGATTCTTCCTACCCCAGCTCTGGCTAAATTGTTGGCGATGGTACAACCCAAGCCTCCGCATCCAATAAGGATTATGGAGCTTTCCAGAAGCTTTTTTTGTCCCCTCTCACCGATACCAGAAAAAAGGGTTTGTCGAGAATACCGCTCCAGATTCATTCTACTGTGTCTCTAACCTCCAGCTGCAAAGAAGGGGAGAATCTCCAGCTCATCCCCCTTTCTTAAAGTGCAGTCATATTTTGTCCGGATCAGCAATTCAGAATTCAACATTACCATGACTCTTTGAGGATCGAGTGAGAGGGACTGGATCATATCTTCCACTGTTTTGCCCTGCTTCACCATTTTTTTCTTACCATTAAGTGCAATCTCTATGCTCAACACTATCTCCTGCATTTTGAACGTCTATCTTTCTTGTTTCTTCAAATCCTCTTCATTTGATACGAAAGGATTCCAAGCTTAGCCTTTTAGTTCTTTTATGATGAGCTGCGCCGCCTTTCTTCCAGAAAGGAGCATCCCTCCAAAAATAGGACCCATGCGGGGTCCGCCAAAAACAGCATTGGCTGCCATTCCTGCAGCATATAGGCCGGGAAAGGCCTCTTTTGTGTTTTCCAATATTGCTTCTTCTCCTTTCTCTGCCCACATAGGTCCTTCCCCCACTATCTTACCACTCGAGGTAGCTAGTCTAACCCGACCTTTCTTCTCCAGCTTCCTGATTACCTCCGAGTCATGTCCAGTAGCATCTATGCCCGTTCTAAATCGTATGCCTATAGGATCAACATGTAGATTAGCTAGCTGTACTGCTCCCCAATTGACAACAAAGCCATTAACTCTTCCTTCTTGAACCATCACATCTTCTACCCCAATCAGATTGAATATTTTTGCTCCGGCTCTAATGGCTCTGTAGGTCAGAGCAGAAACGGCCTCCAGAGAAGAGGCTGTGTAGTACCCCCTCTCATATTCCTGGTGCTTGATCTTCATCTCCTCCAGAATTTTTCGAGCCGGCTCCTGGACTACAATTTTGTTGAACATTATCCCCCCTCCGGGCATGCCTCCACCGACTCGAAGGCTTCTCTCAAAAATTGCGGTCCTCACTCCCCCTTGAGCCAGGTAGAAGCCGGCAGTTAGGCCAGCGGGACCGGCTCCGGCAATGGCAACCTCAAGGTCTAGTGAGCCTACCAGATCTTTGCTAAATGTCTCTATGATGGCTCTAGAGATTATGATCTCGTCCAGCTTCATTCTACCCCCCTAACCGAGATGTTGCTGTGTGCCTGTTGGACGTAGACTGTACTATTCTCAGAAGAAACAACTTGATATGAGTTTACCAATGGGGTGGGCTCCTGTCAATACATTTGCTAATTGGATTTTGGATCACCTGAATAGTTCGGACTTAGAATTCAGTTAACAATCGTTATGAACTTTCTGAGAACTATCGTCGAGTGGGGGGACCTTTCTGGAGACGACCTGTCGCTGGTAAGAGCATCTTCAGGGGCAAGGTGGAAGGGCGGGTCTAGGTGACTCTTTCCTCATGAGTGTAGATATTCATCCTTCTTCCTCTGGCAAACCCTATCAAGGTAACTCCTAAGTGGCTAGCCAGCTTTGCTCCCAGCATGGTAGGGGCGGATCTAGAGATGACAACAGGAATTCTTGCCCTAACAACCTTAAGCACTATTTCAGAAGAAACTCTCCCGCTGGTAAGGATAATCTTATCATCCAGGGCGATGCTATCTAGGATGCACTGGCCAAGCACCTTGTCCGCAGCGTTGTGTCTTCCAATGTCCTCGGCCAAAATCAAAATATCCTCTCGGTCCGACAGAGCAGCAGTATGAGCTCCCCCGGTAGATCTATAAAGTCTTGACCGATGCTGCAGTTTTCTCATGAGCTCTGTTATCTCATCTGGCGAAATGGTAAGTGTAGAATCCACCTTAGTACATTGTGTGATATCAAAAAGGCTGCCCGAAATATTGGCAGCCATGCCGCAGCCGGAGGAGATAAGTTTCTTAGTTTTTCTCCTCGAAACAGACCTTCTCTTGTTAGTGGTTACCCTTATGAGGCTCCTATCCTTCTCAAAAAGGAGACTCTTGATATCCTCCCTCTTTTCTACCAGGCCTTCCGAATAAAGAAAACCCACCGCGAGGTAGCCTGAATCTCCAGGGCTCGAGAGCAAGGTTGCCAGCTCCCGGCCGTTTAAGAAAATAGTCAAGGGGAGCTCTTCAACCGCTATGTCTAATCTCACCTTTCTTTTCCCCTGGCGAACTTCCACCACAGTCAATTGTCCCGTTTTATCATCATCAATGATATTTTCGTTCATCTTTTGCTTCATTGATCATAAATAAGGACGATACCTATTTCCCGACACTTTTTCTGGCCGAAGGCGAGAGGTGGGATAGAACTTCGTTCATACTCCCGGTTCTGTAGCCTTCCAGATCCAGGGTCACATAGGTGTATCCCAGCCCTTTTAGCCTGTCCACTAAGTCTCGCCTGAGACTATCCGAAACAAGTCTGTTCATTTCCCCCCTGGGTACTTCTATTCGGGCAACATGACCGTGGTCTCTCACCCTCACCTGACCTATTCCCATGTCCTGCAGCAGCCTCTCTGCTTCTGCTACCCGGCCCACCCCCCTCTTGGTTAGCCGTTTTCCATAGGGGAAGCGAGAGGCAAGGCAGGCAAGAGCTGGTTTGTTCCAGGTGGCTAGATCCAGCTTTTTGGAAAGCCTGCGGATATCCTCCTTAGTAAAACCTGCTTCCCTAAGAGGCGATCTTACTCCAAATTCCCGAGCAGCTCTTATCCCCGGGCGAAAATCTTTCTCATCATCCAGATTAGAACCATCGAGAATATGGTTTAGATGGTTTTCTTCGGCTATTTTCCTTAGCTTTGAAAAAAGTTCCTTTTTACAGTAGTAGCACCTGTTGGGAGGATTGCTGATAAAGTTGGAATCGGCAAATTCATCGGTCTTAATAGTCAGGTGTCTTACCGAAAGTTTCCTGGCTAAGGCCCTGGCTTCCTGAATCTCCCCCGAGGGGTAGGTAGGGGAATCTGCCGTGACAGCTAAAACATTACTTCCAAGACTATCTCGGGAGATTTTTAGAAGGAAGGTGCTGTCTACCCCTCCTGAGTAAGCGATGAGAGCACTTTTCATCTCCCTCAAAATCTCTTTTAGTGTGTCTAGTTTTTCCTGACTCTTCATTTTAGCTACACGTTATGTTCGTAGAATTTAGGCCCTGGGGTCTCCCTCTGGAAAATATAGTATGTCCTCTCAGATTGTCAAACAACAAACCCCATGGTCTCCCGTCCGGAAGGTGTACAGACACTCTGGCTCAGTGCCGCTGCCCAGTACTTTGGAGCAGATGGAAAAAATGGGCATAATCCCGTTGGCAACATGTAGATTTACGCTTTCTTAATGGAGTGATGATAGTTCATTTCGGAAAACTCCAAGAGAAAGTCAAAAGATAGTTCAAAGAGACGCTACGCCAGGGGTGAAATTACGAAGGAAGAATTTGAGCAAATGAAAAAGGAATCTTCACCGGAGCCTTTCAGGCCCTTTCCACTTCCCTGTTTTCTCAATGCCTCTTGAGTTCAACGTTTAGGCGAAAACTACGTGGAGTTTTGGGGAAAGCCTCTGAACTTCCCCCCTTGACATTCTACGAAATATCATTATACTATATACCGGTAGGGGGTACGCCTCTATGACATATAGCCTAGGACATTAACATGAGTGATGTGACTAGGATGAGAAGAGTTTGGCTCGCGGTGGTGATCCTAGCAGGGAGCATTCTGATAGGGGGATTGTGGTTTGTCCCGGGCCTACTCGGAGCCCATACAGGTGGGGGAGGCATGATGGGACCCGGGATGATGGGACCTGGGCAGAATATGTTTGAGGAGTGCACGGAGATGATGAGTAGGTACGGTTATCACCAGTACCCGGACTCTCCTCAGAGCCAAAAACCGCAAACTGGAAAAGCTCTCACCCAGGAGGACGCTATCTCTATTGTTCAAAATTACCTTAACCAAACCAGAAATCCCAATCTTATCATTGGAGAGGTAGAAATAGAGGAAGGTGGGGACTACTTGGTTGAGATAGTTACCAAGGATGGCTCCCTGGCGGATAAACTGGAGGTTGACCGGCTTAGCGGCTGGATACACTCTATCTATTCAGAGTAACGCCTTGAACTAAAGAGAAGGGAGAGAGACTCTCTCCCTTCTCTTGAATGGATCTAAGCCAGGGCGAGGGCTTGACCTGGCTCCATCGGTAGAATCAGGATCTGAGCACCCTCTAGGCCAAGCCATTGGGAATACCCCAAGAATTGACACCGGAGACCAAATTACCTTTGAGAAAAGAGGTAAGACAGGGGTTTGGTAAGGTCAAAGAATAATCCAAGGAGGCACAGTCCTATGATTAACGAGGAGGTAAAAAAAGAGGCTCTACCCCGCTTGAAGAAAATTGAGGGACAGATCAGAGGAATCCAGAAGATGATAGAAAAGGAAAGGTACTGCATTGACATCATCAATCAGGTTACCGCAGCTCAGAGGGCCCTGGATCAGGTAGGTCTCCGGGTTATGAAGCGCCATATTGAAAGCTGTGTAACTGATGCCATCAAATCCGACGGAGGTG
>CAYYHL010000077.1:0-8196 GCA_964471775.1 uncultured Clostridia bacterium | reverse complement strand
GCTCTAATTCTAGTGAAGGAGCCTTCCGGTGTCAACAGCCTATATGCCAGTTTCCCAAAACCTTCGTCTCGAGCGGAGCTAAGATGAATGACATTCATGGATTCCTCGAATGTTCTAGAAGTGAAGTTCCACACGTAAGGAAGCCCCCAAGGAGAAGTAGTCCTCCCCCACTCTTACTCTATCCTGAAAATAGCCAGTTTCCACCCCGAGCCCTAGCTTCACAGCCTGGCTCAGTGTGTATTCCGTATCAGCATTGAGCTTCCATTTTGTATTGTTTTCACCCACAAGACCCAAGGCAAGATATTTTTTCTTCTCATCCAGGCTAAGAGAAGTTGAGACGTGAGCTTTCTTTTGAGGATCTATCCATCTTCCAAGAAGGGGAATCTTCTTAGCCCAGAGAGGAAGGGTATAATGGTCTAATTTCAGCTGGTAGTGGGAGAGCGCATCCTTTGTTTTTCTAGGCTGGATGAAATAGTGCTCTTCGTTTTCTGTAAATTTATAAGTCAAGGTCAAACCGAGATCCTCGGGTCTCTTCAAGCGAGTTCTCCAAACCAGAGAGGGCTCCCGCGTCGTCTTCGAGGATATATCTTGTTTGGTGGTGACCTTCTCGGCGTAGCTGGCCACAACAAGGGAAGAGGTGGATATCCTCTGAGTGAAGCGAGCCAATGGAAAGGAAGCTTCGTTCAGGTCCAGAGTAGCCTTGAGAACGGGCCACCTTTTCA
This sequence comes from uncultured Clostridia bacterium, assembly GCA_964471775.1. GTDB lineage: Bacteria > Aerophobota > Aerophobia > Aerophobales > AE-B3A > SOJT01. The sequence continues at coordinate 7,474 of CAYYHL010000077.1, read as the reverse complement.
TCCTGATGAAATAGGGCACGGCCTGATATATCCTCTCTTCCTCTATGTAGCCATACTCAGAGCTCAGTTCAAGGAAAGACAAGGGACGCCAGGATTCCTTAAGGCTGAAATGTTTCTTATCTAGACCTCTTTTTATCTCGCCGTCCAGAATATGGGGATCCTTGAGGCCGATCTTGGAAGAATAGTCCAAAGAGGCAGTGGTATTCTCGTACCAGGTCTCCTTTTTTTGCTCATATCGGGGATAAAAATTCAAGGTCTCCAGAATGCCTAATTGGGGAAGGAATGAACCTATCCCAAGAGGCATGCTCAGGGAAATCTCTGAATAGGTGGAAATATCCCTTCTCCCGGGACTCACTCCTCTAAAGTTGGACTCCTTGTAGCCCCCACGAAAGCTCATCCTAGGAGAAAGATGAAAAAAGGTGGCACTAGAGTCGAGGAGAAGTTCTTTACCTCGAGATTTAGGGCTCGGTCCCTCACCTTCCCTTCTTTCCTTCGCTCTCGTTTCACTGTAGGTAGAGTTTAAGTTGAAGTTTTCTAGAGGCTTAAAGGGGAGATTTATCTTCCATTTTTCTATGTCCTCTTTAACAAGTCTCAAGTCCAGTGTCTGGACCTCCCCTACCTGATAGCTACCTCGAATAGAAGTGGGGAGAAGGGAATGGCGGAACGGAAAGCGGTAGCTGAGGGAGGCATCATAAATGTCCCAGCTTTTCTTCTTCCCTTGAGTCAGATAATCGGCCACCTCGTTTTTTCGGGAAAGAGCCACCTCAGGCCAGGATGGAAAGAGAACGCGAAGCTGGTAGCTCTCAGTCTCCCGGATAACCCTGCCTTCTTCCCGGCTGGGAACATAAGTTTCCCCATCCGAAATAGTCTCGCTCTCCTCTCGATTCCATCGGTAGCTTACGGGCAGATGATCAAAGAGAGTAAGGGTAGCTCCCATCTCGCCCTGTTTTGAAGACCGATTAAGAGACCTGGCACCCAGCGGTTGAAAGGCGGCGTCCATTTCCTTATACTGTCCGTCCACAGAGAAAGATTCTCCCAAATTCGCTGTCAGGCCCACTCCTCTGGAAAGACCTTCCCTCATCTTCACTTCGGAGAGAAAAATATCGTTCAGATACATCCGACCCTGGACAGAGATCTGAGAGGGATTCCGAAAACCAGCCCGCAGCTGTTTGACCTCGCGCAGGGAAGGAGTTCCTACACGAGAGAGGTCGTCGAAGCTTACCCTTATGTGATGCCACTTCGTCTGGTCCCAATCAGCCAAACGGGAGATTTCATAGTAGTCTTCTCCCTCCTTCACGTCAGGGCCAAAGCGAAGATAGAAGATAGCCTCTCCGTCTCCCTCCTCCCGGTACACCCAGAAATTCAAGCTTCCATAGGAGGAGTAATCCTGGGATTGAACAAAGGTCTGCTGAACCCACCCTTCTTCACCGGAAGTGAGGTTATACTCAAGAGAAAAAGCTCCCTCCTTTCTCCATTTCTCTTCGTAAGTTTCTGCCTCTCCGTACATCTCCTCGTAATAGGCACGAAAACTAGAATCGGAGAAGGGATCATACTCAGGATCATCATGAGTATTGATGGGCAAAGCTAGCAGGTTCTCTTCTTCCCAGCGATCTCCGAAAAAATCCAGGCCGGCAAACTTCAGTGTTCCTTCTACTCCGGAGCCCTCCATCCACAGCCGCAAATGCTTCACCACCCGTTGAACAGTTTCCCAATTGGCTGAAGTATTGAGAGGCAGACTAACCCTCCTCCAATCCGTCCAGTCAGCTTCTATGGCAAAGTTGTAGGTAGATATGTTCTCCTCGGTATCTAAGACAAAATTGCCGTCAAGATCTTCACTATCCAGTCTTCCATTGCCTTCCCCGACCAGCTTTCCCCTGATCCAGATCCCTATATCTTCACCAGGATTAAGCTTTCCATCTCCATTGACATCCTCTGTCTTGAGAGGAGGACCATCCCCATCTACATCCTCGCTCACCACACCCACATCCAGATGCACGGTCAGATTCTTTCCATCCCCCTTGAGCCAGAGTTCCAGAAAGTGCATCTGAGTGTAATCTTTCCCTTGAGAAGAGATAGAGTAGACCACGCTATCCCAGGACTGAGAAGTATCAAGGCTATAGTCCAGAACCAGCACTTCTCTCTCATCCCTGCTCCATTCTATGTTGATCTCCTCCCCTGGGATATCCTCGCCAGATATGAGAATTTCTCCTCGAGGTCCCAGAGCCTGCGGGGGAGGGCTACTGTACTGCCACATCTCCTCATCTTTAGCCAGCTCATCAGTAGTTTTGGTGAGCTCGAAATTCTCAATCATAGCCTTTCCGAAGATGTTGGGATTAAGGCGGCTGCCGGCTACCTCGCCCGAGAGGGAAATCTCGTAAGGACCAGATGCATCCAACTCACCTCGCCTCCAAGGAAAACTAAAATTGAGATCAACACCGCCAGCCTTAAGGGAAGAAGGAGCACTTCCCAGCTGAGGGACCTCCCTGGTGCGAGGAGAGGAATGTGAAACAAACGTAGAGCCCAAGGACACTCCTTTCTCGAAAAAATACTCCCCCCGAACCCCTAGGATGGGAGCCGCTCTTCCCATAAAGGGCATCCATTCATAATCTACTTTGATCGCCGTGTCAGGAGTAATTCTACCTGGATCAATAAAACTGAGGAATCCGGAAGAGTAATCCAGAAGATAATCCACATCTCTGGTCAGGAGCTGGCCATCCATGTAAACCTTCTCGCTGCCAGGAATTATGTCAGGAGACAGGAAAAAAGCATCTATTCCATGGTGGTACTCGGTGTAAATAGTATACCGGTGAAGAGAAAGAGGTGGATAGGCTTCGGGAAAAGGCTCTTCCGGATCAACCTCTGAGGGCTTGAGAATTCTCAAAATACCTTCGTCGTAGTCGACTTCTACCTCGTATTCCGGGTAATCTTCACTGAAAGATAAGTCAAAGAGAACCTGGCCACTTAAATTGAGAATGCGCAGAATGAAATCGTCATCCTGGATTCTCCTCGAGCCAAGGTAGTAGCGGTTCTTAAGGTAGTAACTATCATAAAGAGAATCCTGTTTCTTCTTTATCATCCGATAGCCTTCTGCAGGATGGCGAACAGAGGATGTGTCCCGGTAAGATAGCGCAATGATAAAGTTATCTTCAATACCTCGCTTGAAGTTTATTACCCCCAGAGCATAATCCAGGAGATAGTCTTCTACAGGATACTGATAATCAAACCAGCCTCTGTATGAGTCACCGTTCTCTCCTTGAACAGTCATCTCGATGGATGCCTGGTTGTTGGTGCCATCCTGGTCGTCAATAAACACCTCTGCGCTGGCTATGTCCAGTGGCAGGTCCGAAGGGTCAAAATATATCCGGTAGTACCGCATTTTGAGGTAGGAGGTGTCGTAGATGTGCCTGGTCTCAAAAGTTGATCGGCCGGTGAAGGTTCTCGTTTCTGAGACACCCTCGGTTAGGCTACCAATCCCGGTGAGATGGAACCTTCCAAGCTTTGCCGTAGCTTTTACCCCGAAGAGTTCCTTATCATAAGGAAAAATGGATGTTTCTGGAAAACCCAACCGCACATCTCCCAACTCAGCTTCCTGCAGCACATCCTCTTCCTTTCCTTTGTAAGTCAAATGGATGCTCTGTTGTTCGCCACGAGGCCGAGTGTCATCGTATTCTACCTCGACCAAGGATCTATCTCCTACCGTCCCCGTCACCCTAACCTGAAGCTTCTGGTCGATATCGGTACTGGAAGTGGACTTTTCCGGATGGGACTTTGCCCACTCCTCATCTAGATAACGAAATAGGGTGTGCTTTATCCCGATGACTTTCCTGCCGAAAATCTTCAGGAATGGCTCCTCAGAGGAATTTGTCCCGGGAGCTTGCTCCTCGGAGTAGGACGGTGGTGCAGCAAAGAAGCTGAGATGAATCTCCTTTTCCGAAGTGGGATCTCCCGGGAAAGAATAGGCTCGTTTCTCGCGCCCAGAGAGGGGAATCGAGAGATGAGGATGAGGAGGGTGAAGACTCGCCTTAACCAGACTCCAAAGAAGAGCTTCGTTACCCTCTCCTGGTGCCTCACTAGCTCCTGCTACTAGAAAAGATACAACAACAAGGGCGGCTAGAAGTCTGGATGGCATCTCTCTCCCCTTCCATAAACTACCGAAACTATAGGAGTTTAGCAAGGGAAAGGAGCCAATAGGGGGCAACATAGGGTTAAGCAGGGGCGAGGGCTAGTCCTGTCTTACCTTGATCGAGCGGATATGAGCTTCAAGAGGCCCTTCGGCTTTGGCAAGATTTACGAGGTGCTGGCTCATAGAGGATAAAGCCTGAGGCGATAGGAATTGGTAAGTAACTCTTTTGAAGAAACTGTCTACCGAAAGACCCGAAAATCCTCGAGCCGAGCCACCGGTGGGCAGGATATGGTTGCTTCCTGTGAGATAATCTCCCGCGGCCACGGGAGAAAAATTTCCTAAAAAGACACTTCCGGCATTCCTTATTTCCATAAGAAGCTCCTTAGGACGGGTGACCATAAGCTCTAGATGTTCAGGAGCAAATTCATTGGCAAAATCAAGCGCCTGCCCGAGAGTATCCACCAAAAGAATAGCTCCATACTCGGACAGGGACCTCTTTATCACTTCCCGCCGCCTCGAGGAGGGAAGCTCATCCTTTAGATTCCTGTAAACCTTCCAGGCTAGCTCCCTGGAGGTAGTAATTAAGACTGAACATGCCGCCTCATCGTGTTCAGCTTGAGATAGCATATCACTCGCCACCCAAAGAGGGTTGGCCACTTCATCAGCTATGATTAATACTTCGCTGGGTCCTGCCGGACAATCAATGGCCACCTTACCCAAACTGGCGAGATACATTTTCGCTGCCGTGACATAGAGGTTGCCCGCTCCAACCACAATATCCACCCTGGGAATGGTCTCCGTTCCATAGGCAAGAGCGGCTACAGCCTGGGCCCCCCCAACTCTCGCGATCAAATCAGCTCCGGCAATATCGGAGGCTACCAGCACTTCATCGGGTATCTGTCCGGTGAGTGAAGGAGGACTTGCAACTACCACCTGCTCTACCCCGGCAACTTTAGCGGGGACTATTCCCATGATGGCTGAGGAAGGATATCTAGCTTTGCCTCCAGGGACATAGACACCGGCGCTCTCGAGAGGAACAAACCGCTCTCCTATCTCGTATTTCCCCTCTTCTTCCTCCGATACGGATTTCTTGGTTTTCCACCCGGATCTTATCTGGTGGCGGTGAAAGTCCTCCACCTGATCTCGCATTACCTTGAGCGAATCTATGAATTCTGGGGATACCCTCTCATAAGCTTCTTTTATTCTTTCTCTCTCCAGCAGGGTCTGGTGCGCTGTCAAATCAACTCCGTCAAATTCCCGGGTAAACTCGAGAACTGCCTGATCCCCTCTCTTTTCCACTTCCTTCAGTATAGGAATCACAGTATCAAGGACTTCCTCCAGCCTAAGATAAGATCTTCGCAGAATCCTCTTACGCTCTTCCCTTCCTAGATCGGCAAGTTTTCTAGGCTCTCTCATCCAGTGCCTCCACTTCGCCTATCGCCCCTCCCCCATCTTCTGCTCTGATGAGTCTTACCCTGACCAACTTGTTCTTCAGTTCATCCTTACCCTCAAGAAAGGTCCGAATGTAGTTGTCCGTGTATCCCATCAAACGACCACTCTCAAGATGCCGCTTCTCCTCCACCAGAATCCTTAAGGCTTGCCCCAGGAATCTGGCAGCAAATCCTTTGGAAAGTGAATTGCCCAGACGTCTTAGCTCTTCGCTCCTTCTCCTCTGGACTTTAGCCTCTACCCGGGGCTTCATAGAAAAAGCTTTTGTCCCCGGCCGCGGACAGAATCTAAATACATGAAGACGGCTGAACTGAACATCTTCCAAAAAATGGTAAGTGTTCTGAAAATGATGTCCCTCTTCCCCGGGGAACCCCACCATAACATCGGTAGTAATAGAGACCTGGGGAATGAGGTCCCTTATTCTTTCCACCAATTTCCTGTACTCACCTCTCGTATATTTCCTTTCCATGCGCTGAAGGATATAGTTGTCACCACTTTGCAGGGGAAGATGAAGATGGCGACAGATAGAGGAAGATGATCCTATGAGCTCCAGTAAGTCATCCCTCACCAGGTGGGGCTCCAGGGAGCTAAGCCTAAATCTCACTCCCTCACCATAATGCTCCATCTTCTCCAAAAGATGCACCAGGGACTCTGAGGAAGAAAGATCCTCACCGTAAAGTCCCAGGTTAACCCCTACCAGGACGATCTCCTTGAAGCCACTCTGAACGAGATTTTCTACCTCTCTCAGCACCTCCCTCATTGAGCGACTTCTTATCCCATTTCCCCTTACATACGGAATTCTACAATAGGCGCAAAATTCGTGGCATCCATCCTCTATTTTGACAAAAGCTCGGGTGCGCTCATAAAAATGGCTAATTGAGGACCTTGGAGGAAGAGGGAGTGGATCATCGAGTCCGGCTAGCCTGTCCAGCTTCAGCTTATCATCGTTACCCAGAACAACATCCACCCCGGGGAACTTCTCCTTGATCCTATTGCCCTCTGCCTCAGCGTAGCAGCCGGTAACTGCCAACCTTGCCTCTCTCTTCTTGCCCTGAGCCTTTCTTATGAGCTCTTCCGATTTCTGGTCAGCCCTTTTGGTAACAGTGCAGGTGTTGATAACGTATAGGTCAGCCTTCTCCTCAAAGGGTACCGAAGTGAAGCCCAATCCCGCGAGCTTCTCGCGCAGAAGCTGGACTTCGTATTGATTCACCTTGCAGCCCAAAGAAACGAGAGCTACCGTCCCTTTTCGCATAAGACCTCCCTTCGGTCATCTCGGCACGATTTTCCCGTGCTCCGCAGGAACCCTCTTCCCGTCTTCGACGGCAAGCATGTCCCCAATGTCACTTCAGAAAAATGTGCCTCAAAACTAGCAAGAACAAAGCTCCTTCTGTCTCGTACATCAATAGTCTGCTGGTGGTATCAAGAACACTTCGGGGTTTTTCCCCTCTCTCGCTACATATCAGCGTCGGGTAATCTCTACCCATCTTCTCGTCTCGGGAAAGACTTGACTCCGGGGATTTACCTGCCAAATACCTGCTTTATCTTGCCAAGAAAATCCCTGATACGGGGCTGCTCGCTATCCTGGCTAAGCTCCTGAAATTTCATCAAGAGCTCTTTTTGCTCACCAGTCAAATTGACCGGGGTCTCGACAACTACCTTGACCCACTGGTCTCCCCGGCCGGAAGAGCGAAGATAGGGAACCCCTTGACCTTTGAGACGGAAGATTTTGTTGGTTTGGGTACCGGGAGGGATCTTGAGTCTCACCCTTCCATTCAAGGTGGGGACCTTTATCTCGGCGCCTAGGGCGGCCTGGGCGAAACTGATGGGAACCTCGCAGACAATGTTGTTTCCATCCCTCTTAAATATGGAATGAGATCTTACTCGAAGACCGATGTAGAGATC
>CAYYHL010000076.1:0-8280 GCA_964471775.1 uncultured Clostridia bacterium | reverse complement strand
CTACGTTACCCTTGAGCCTTGCTCTCACCTCGGAAAAACTCCTCCCTGCACCCAAGCCATTATTGAAGCCGGAATCCGCAAAGTGGCTGCTGCAATCCTGGATCCCAATCCTCTCAATTCAGGCAAGGGAATTGAAGAACTCAAAAAAGCTGGAATAGAGACAGAGGTAGGACTATGTGAAAAGGAAGCCCGAGAGATAAATGAAGCTTTCTTCAAATTTATGGAAAAAAAGGTCCCTTTCGTTATAGTAAAGGCAGCAGCTAGCCTGGACGGAAAGATCGCCACCAGGACTGGAGAGTCCAAGTGGATAACCGGCCCCCAGGCCCGGAAGCTCGCCCATAAGATGCGAGAGAAAGTGGACGCTATCCTGGTAGGAGTAAATACCGTCATCCGAGATGACCCGTCACTTCTTCCCCCTTTGAGAAAAAGGTTTTTCCGCGTTATCCTGGACAGCACACTGCAAATCTCTCCGGAAGCTCGCGTGTTGAAAGAACAGACCAAAGCTCAAACTATCATCTTCACCACCCCTGGAGCGGCCAGGCAGAAAGTGGACGAGCTTCAAAATAAAGGTGTCACGGTAGTTACCGTAAGAAAAAGTGGTGAGCAGAGAGTCGGTCTTGAAGAAGTTCTCGAGGAGCTTGGAAGACTAAAGATACTGAGGCTTTTGGTTGAAGGAGGGGGGGAGGTCATCGGATCGTTCTTTCAGGAGGGATACGTGGATAAGGTCCTTCTTTTTCTTGCCCCCCGCGTTATAGGAGGAAGAGAATCCGTCACCTGGGTGGAGGGCAAAGGGGTAAAGGTCTTGACTGAAACCCCTCACATTGAGGTGCGATCCCTTAGGAGAATAGGGGAAGATCTCCTGGTGGAAGGATACCTGAGATAGTCTTCTCCGAAGCTTCCCAGGATTTATGTTGAATCAAACCTGAGGTAGAAGAGCACTGAGAACCTTGTAGATAAGGACGGTGAAGCCTGCACTAACGGGAACAGTAACCAGCCAGGAAATACCAATTCTGCCGATAACTGTCAAGTTTATAGCCCCAATTCCTCGAGCCATACCTACTCCTACCACTGAACCCACTGAGGCATGGGTGGTAGAGACGGGCATGCCCAGGCGGGAGCAAATAATCACAGCCGTGGCTGCCCCGAATTCAGCAGCAAAACCTCGAGTGGGAGTAACCTCGGTGATCTTCCTGCCGATGGTTTCCATCACTCTGTAGCCCCAGGTAGAAATACCTATCACTAAACCTATTCCTCCCAAACCAAGAACCCAGATAGGAACAGGAACCTGCATGGTTACCTTTTGTGTCTCCATCACTGCCAGGATAGCAGCAACGGGGCCAATACTGTTAGCTACATCATTTGCCCCATTGGCAAGAGCAACGTAAGATGCACTCAGGACCTGCAAAGGCTTGGAAAGCTCTTCCATCTCTTCATACTCATCATTCTCACTCAGTGCATATCTTCCCAGAAAAATGTAGCTGGCTAGACCTCCCATAATTGCTATGGCTGTTGCTATTCCCAGCACATAAGAAAAATGGGGGCTCCCCCATAACCTTTTCGAGACGCCATAAGCAATGGCAAAACCAATAACAAATAGAACAAGACCAACAAAGAAAGGTCCAACCCCTTTTGCTGCCCTCAAGGGATGTGTAGTATCTAGAATTTTTCTTCTGATGATGGTGAATAAAAGATAGGACACACCCGCTCCACCAATAGGTGAGACAAACCAGCTGAGAACGATAGCCCCAACCACCTTCCACTGTATTCCCTGTATCCCCGCTCCTAGCAGGCCAAAGCCGATGAGGGCTCCTACAATTGAGTGGGTTGTCGAAACGGGCAGCTTGAGATAAGTTGCAATGCTCACCCATCCTCCCGCCCCCAGCAGAACAGCGATCATTCCATAGATGAGAAGATTGGGATTAGGAGCAAAGGTCGCCGGATTGATTACTCCCTTGCGAATAGTATTCGTTACGTACACTCCCAGGAGCACCGCCCCTACGAAGTTGCAGACCCCGGCTACAACCACTGCCTTTCTTAAAGTAAGGGCGCCGGAGGCTACAGAGGTCCCCATGGAATTAGCTACATCATTTGCTCCAATGTTGACTGCCATATAGAAACCAGCAATTATTGCCACCAGCAGCACGGGGCCTACAACCATCTGTCTACTTCCAACATCAGAAACTCAGCTACAAGAATAGCTTATTAACGAGCAATAATGCCCCTTAGCCTGTCACCCGTATTCTGGGCATGATCGGCTACCGAGCCCAGCTCTCCCATAATCTTCATCAAAAGGACCATAGACAGAGAATCGGTCTTATCTTCCAGGCTGAACAACTTTCTGGCACACCTTTGTTGAACTATGTCCGCCTCATACTCGCTTCTGTCTATACGCTTGATGAGGTCAGAGACCTTCTTTTCCTCTTCTCCGGAAAAGGAACTCTGGGCCAGAGTCTTAATTTCGGAGGTAGCTGATTCCAGTGAGGTTATGGTATGCATCACTTTGTCCACCAACTCCACCAGTTCTCCTTTTAGCTCTGAAGGAACGTTTGTCTCCCGCATCTCTATGAGCCTGGCAATATCCTCAATAGAATCAGCTACGGCGTCCTCCTGGTTCAGAAAATGGAGAATATCGGAACGGTCCACCGACATAAGCAATCTGTGGGGCAGGTGTTCCCGAATGTCATTCTTTATTATATCTGCCTCATGCTCCAGGTCTGAAATTTCTTTTGTTTTCTGCCTTATGAGGTCTCTGTCTCCAGATATGAAGGCTTCCATCAGTGGCTGAAGCTGATCGCAACATTCTCTCACCTTTTGCATATGCCTGTGTAGAGCCTCAAAAGGGGACTTACGAAACAGAGCACCAATGATGCTTCTCACATCACTCACCTCCTTCGAAAGACTTTCTATCTGCTCAAAGATAACCTTCTATTTCCCTCAGGATATTCTTGGTAGACTCCAGAGGATCCTCAGCCGCCAGGATAGGCCTTCCTACTACTATAAAATCGGCTCCTCTCCTAACAGCCTCTCCCGGAGTGAGAAATCGGTGCTGCTCATTACTTGCGACTCCTTGCGGTCTTATCCCCGGAACTACCAGGAGAAAGTCCTTGGAAAAGGACCGGCGAAGAGCCAAAAGCTCTTTGGGAGAGGTCACTACTCCATCAAGCCCTGCTTCTTTGGCCAATCTGGCCAAATGCACTACTTCCTGAGAAAGATCTTTTCCAACTCCCAGCTCTTCCTTCAATGTAGAAGAATCCAAGGATGTGAGGATGGTCACCCCCACTATTTTCGTATCTTCGGCCTTCCCTTTCGTTGCCTCCACTGCAGCTTCCATCATGGCCAGTCCTCCCAGAGTATGCACGGTGAACATGTTCACTCCCATTCTGACCGCAGCCTCGGCAGCCTTCGCTACCACTGAAGGAATATCGTGAAATTTCGCATCATAGAAGACCTCAATTCCCTGTTTGCGGATAGCCTCGATAATCTTCGGCCCGTAGCGAGTGAAGAGCCGAGGTCCCACTTTGAACATCCGCACCAGGTCCTTGAGTTCTCGTGCCAGAAGCTCTGCCTCTTCCTTGGTATCCACATCCAGAGCTAGAATGAGCCTCTCGCGGCCTAATCCCTGCATTTAACACTCCGTGATTCTCGCTACCTAGCTGCTCACCATAGCGGTCCGTCTGGGGGCTTCTGACCTCCATTGGCCTCTTAATCACGATGCCTCTACAGCTTGTGGCCACCCCTTTCCAGCATTCCATTGCCCCCAGCTCTCACTCTTCAACTACTTTGTAGACGACATCATTATGCCTGACTCTCTCTTTGACTTTGACTCCTATCGAATCTCCCTTTTTGGCCTCCTGGACCGTGTCGTTTTCTATCTGCATCGATTCTACCTGCTGCTCAAAATCAGTGGTATGCCCTTTAATGTGAATACTATCTCCCACCCTTAAACTATCCTCCAGTTCAACAGCCGCCGCTTCTGGATGGGCGAAGTATGTAACAACCCGTCCAACCTTCACTTCCTTCATCCGTTTCACCTCCTTCTTTGCCGTGTCTTGCGGCACAGACTATGGTGCCACCTCCCAGAACAATATCGTCCTGGTAGAAAACTACCGCCTGTCCGGGAGTGATAGCCCTTTGCGGCCTACTGAATCTCACTCGAACCCTGCTATTGGATAGGGGACTCACAGTTGCGGGAGCCTCCTCCATATTGTACCTTATTCGAGCCCTAACTTGGATGGGCTCTTTCAGATGATCTTTGCTAATGAGGCTGACATGCTCAGCCTCAAGCTCATCAGCATAGACATCTTCCTCCCTTCCTACGACGAGAGTGTTTTTTTCCCGGTCTATCTTGACTACATATAGAGGCTCTGAAGACGATGTTCCTAGTCCCTTTCGCTGCCCTACAGTATAGAACAAAATGCCTTTGTGTTCCCCCAGTCTTCTTCCCTTCCTATCAAGAATAGGTCCTGGTTGGGGGGTCCCGTCAATACGCATCTGAACAAATTTCCCATAATCATCATCCGTGACAAAACAAATTTCCTGGCTTTCCGGCCTATCGGCCACGGGAAGCCTCCATTGACGGGCCATCTGCCTGACCTCCTCCTTTGTATAGCGTCCCAGAGGCATAAGGGTATGCTGAAGGCTCTCCTGGGTCATTGCATAGAGAACATAGGATTGGTCTTTTTTCGGATCAACACCCTTTCTAAGGAAGAATCTATTTGTGAGAGGATCAGGTTCGATCCGGGCATAATGTCCGGTAGCAATGAAATCGGCATTCAGGGCCTTGGCCCTCATAAGTAGGGCATCGAACTTTATGAACTGATTACATCTGATGCAGGGATTTGGGGTTCTACCCCGGGCATATTCTCTACAAAAGTCACGGATGACCTTTTCCTCAAAAACCCTCCTGAAGTTCATGACATAGTGCGGTGTTCCTAGTTTGCCGGCCACACCGCGGGCCTCCTGAACCGCCTCCAGAGAGCAGCAACCTCCAACCGTATCTACCTCGGCGGCGAGATTCTCCGAAGGCCCTATCTGCATGGTCACCCCGATAACCTCGTAACCGTCCTCTTTGAGAAGAGCAGCGGCACAAGATGAATCCACCCCTCCACTCATGGCCACCACTACTCTTTTTTTCTTCCTCGCATTCTGTCCTATCAATTTCTGAATACCTTTCGAAATCTTGCTGAGCTGGTGACCCTTCCTTACCTAGTTATACGCAGATACGGATGCTGCAATTATACCAGAAAGCAAACACAACATCAAGAAAACAGGCTCCTGACATCCACTAGAGCTCTAATGCGGCAATGATTTAGAAGATGGATAAACTCCTGTGCAGTCCTGTTACTGGATCCCAGAGTGTAAATGGAGCAAGCTGCCTCAGGAGGATCAAGACTGCTTTCATGCACCATTCTCCAAAGTGCGGATGGCCTACTAAAGCTCCTCCCAGAGGAATAGCTGCTCACCTTTTTCGTCAAGAGGGGCCTCTTTCGAAGAGGGATAAAACCTACCGTGCAGAGTGATGAAACGCCGGGCTCGCTTCACCACTATCCCCATCTCCCTTAATTGGGCCAGTCTTGTGATCTTCTCCCTTATACGCTTCTCCACAATCCTGCGGGCTGAGATTCTTCCGATCCCCGGCACCCTCAGAAGCTCCCAGAAATCGGCTTTGTTTACTTCTACGGGAAACCTATCGAGATTCTTGAGAGCCCAGGCCAGCTTGGGATCCTGCCCCTGAGGCAGATGATGTTCTCCCGTGAAAGGAAGTTCCTGAGGACTGAATCCATATAACCTCAGGAGAAAATCTGCCTGGTAGAGTCTCAGTTCCCGCAGAGGTGAACAGGGAGGTCGGGTCTCAAGGGGAGTATCCAGAATGGGCATAAAGGCACTGTAGTAAACTCGCCAGAGTTTGTAATCTTGGTAGAGGGAACTGGACAGGCTAAGTATCTCTCGATCGGTCTCGCCCGCAGCTCCCACCACCAACTGAGTGGTAATGCCAGCCTTGAGCGGTTTTTCTGTGTTGAATTTAGCAATGCTCTTTAGCCCCGTCAGGAGCTGGCCAGAAAAGTCTTTGGTGGGTGAGAGCTTTGCCAGGTATCGCTGGTGCGGGGCCTCCAGGTTAACGGATAACCTATCAGCCAGCCCGCTAGCCTCTCTTATAAGAGACTCATCCGTCCCAGGCAGGATTTTGAAATGGATGTAACCCTTGTAGCCGTACTTTTGGCGAACAATGTCCAGGGTCTTGAGCATACTCTCCTGAGACTTTCCCGGAGTGTCAACAACGGCTGAAGAAAGAAAAAGACCGTCCACCAACTGCCGTCTATAATACTGGATAAAGAGCTTCGAGAGCTCCTCCGGGGTGAAAGTGACCCTGGGAAAATCTCTACTCTTTCGGTTAGCGCAGTAGAAACAGTTTCCCGAACAGACATTACTCTGCAGAACCTTGAAGAGCCTAACGCACTTTCCCCTTTGTCCTACAGCGGGGTAGATAAATCTAAAACGTTGAAATCTCTTTTGTTTCCTGGCAAATATCGAAGGAAGACCGCATACGTCGAACCTAGCTACCTTCCCCAGGACTTTGAGTTTAGCAAAGCTATCTGGTTTTCTGATCAAGTAAGTCATTCTTTCTTGCCTACTTCAAGGTTTATCCTACGAAACCATCTATAGATCCATTCATTGGCAAGCTTACGATTTTCGCAGAAAATGAATTGTATATCAGGAAAGCTAAAGATGAGATCAGCCAGAATATCGGCTACATACGAAGATTTATAAAAATGACTTTTCTTGGGATTGATAAAATCACCATAGGGAGATTCGAAGACCACCGCCTTGTACCTAAAGACGCTCATCTCTTGCAAAGTTGCCTTTAGGACATCGTAAGTGGCTATTTCATGAAATAGATTATCCATAGTCTTTCTTTCGGCTACAGCGATCAATTCACCATCCCTAAGGAGTCCATAATCTCCACAGGGGAGATTCTCTTTTATTACCTTGCATTGACCAAACTTATAAGAGTAGCGTTCTCGTCGGTCCATGATCACCTGGAAGGAATCACTCTTGCCACCTTGAGGAATATAGGCCCCGGGCCTTCTTATGCTTGCTGCCGCCTGAGTAATCCAGAATATCTGTTCATAGAACTCTTCTGGACGGCTCTTATATCCCTTTCTTAGAAAGATAAACCAACACCTTTTCCTGATTTTCCGATCCAAGATGACAGTCAATTTTCTTCCGTAACGAGAACACGAAACAATCCCAGACTCCTCAAGAGGCTGCTCTTGCGGAAGATCCTTCTTACTAAAGTAACCCTCTTTCTTGCAAAAGATTCTCTTGCCTGGCCCCGGCCACCTATCTTGCGTCTTCAGAGATAAGAACCTGTTTGGTTCCTCTTCAATATACAGCCTATAGGGAAACTTCGGATCTTCATGCGCGAAAACGAGCCACTTCAGTTCTGATGTTTTTGCCATACCTCCTAACCTTTTGTAATCTTCTGGCTTAGGTTTTTTGTTGCTTCCTTGACATTGTTCTACAACCAGATTGAGGCTTGTCAAGAACTGGGGCACAATCTTCTTGCCTTCTAATACGCATTGCTCAAAAGATTCAAATTGCCAATCCTCACCCTCTTAAGGCCTTCTTTCTCGGCCAGCTCCTTACATTTTTCTGCATGAGATCTCGACGTAGTAGGCAAATCATGCATATAAAAATGAGGATGAAAAGCCAACAGAGAATAAGGGATGTTGGGATTCAAGGAGGCAACAAAATGAGCGATGGATGAAACTTCTCCCTCATCCACATAGCCGGGAACGAGAAGAGTACTAGCAATGAGGAAGGGAGGGTCAGAACGCTCTTTTGCCCATTCGGCCAACGTGGCAAAATTCTCCAGGACCCTTCGGTTGCTTACTCCAGAGAGAGCAAAATGAAGAGATTCGCTCCAGGCCTTAAGATCGAACTTAATACATCCTCCTGATATAAGGGACAGGTCAGCCACTCTCTTCAAATAAGAAGAAGACATGGCGCCATTGGTCTCCCAGCAAATACGAAGCACCCTGTCCTTATTCTTCTCTAGAGCTAGGCGAGAGCTCTTGAGAGCATAGAGAAGTTGAGGAGCGGGATCGCCCCCAAAAAAGCAGATACAAGCAGTCCTGCTATCCACTGCTTTAGCTAACTCTAGGGGCGTCGCATAGCTTCTCCTGATTAGCTTATCCCGCCAGTGCCAGTTCTGACAGAAAAGACAATTGAAGGAACAGCCATGAAAAAAGACAGCCAGGTTCTTGTACCCGTATTCCG
>CAYYHL010000075.1:0-8341 GCA_964471775.1 uncultured Clostridia bacterium | reverse complement strand
TAATGTAGTAGCAGCCATATCAGGCTGGCAATAAGGGCGAAAACCAAAGCGAGAACTGTGCCTCCAGAACCAAGGGTTGAAGGAGGTGATGTAGAGTAGATGTCCAAAATGCCGGAAGAAGACAGCACGTTTTTCTGGCTAGTGAGTGTTCTCCCTCAGAAGAATGGTCAGCCAAATCCTATATTCCAGAATCAGAAGGGAGGAAACAATCATGGCTTTGACAGAAAAGACGGGTGGTTGGTTTATAAAATACGAAATGAACCTTGTTAACATAGGACTCGAGACCGTGGCGTACAAAGCCTTAGGCAAGGCTTCCTTGTCCAAGAACCAGCGCTTGTCAGACTTGCTCAATGATGACAGGAACTTTGTTGTTCTCAGGGATGCTAAAGTCCTGCCACTCAAGGACAAGGGACATTCATATGAAAAAGAATATCTGATGGTCAACAAGAACTCTATTGTTTTTGCCTGGGAGGAGTAGTCCAGAATGCGGTTTGACCCGGGCCTATCTGACTTGGACGGCGCTCGCTGGGAAGAAACTGGGCTCTTGTCTCAGCAACTAAGAAACCAGGACAATGACTTTGGTAGGGTCCGGCGGATAGACTTCACGGATCCTGCCGGGCTTTTTCCATTTCTCTTTGCTCTTTAGTCCTTATCTTCTCTAGCAAGATCTTTGCGCTCATCAAGCACAGATACCCTGCTTTTCCCCGGGTATGATAGCGCAACTTCACTATGGCCTTTGGTCCCCACCAGCCAAGTTCGTAAAATGCTTCTTGTCTTTCTTTCCCGAATTCTGTCCGGCAAATAGCCTTCAAGAGGTCAAAGGTCTTTTCTCCCTTGAAGTACAGATATGCTGCCATGAGCTTCTCTGGCTGGCCATAGAAATCATAAGCAATCACCATAAACTGAGCGTTTCCAATATACATTTTGTCATTGGGCCGAGTATAGATTCTGTCTCCTGCAAGTGTGGTGCGATATACCATGTCCTCTGTCGGTGGGTCCCCCCACCTAAGGTCCCTGAACCCTTCGGGCTCGTTCTCGAAGGCCAGTCCAATACTTGCCAACAGGGCTGCTGTGGTTATCACAGTCAGAGCCGACAGCAGAATCCTTATCCTCCTCATGATGAGCTTCCCGCCCTAATCCTCCTACAGGCGATATCCCCCTCGACAGCACCAGGGAACAGGGCCAAAGCTCTCACAGGCCAGCCCACAAGCCTTGCCATCCAAGTGTCTATCTTGTCACGTATATTCTTGATCCTGACTGCGATTTGTGAAAGCAAGGGAGAGGCTTTCCGTAAGGCCGTAGCCCCCATTTCGCCTATGGGTTTCTTACGCCCTGTATTCCCCCAATTCTGCCTGCAGGCAGGATTCTGCCTAACTCAGATCATTGTCAGAAGCGGGATAACGGCGCTCATCTTTGTCCACGAAGCCTCTTTCTTTACCCTCCCTGAATAACACCAGCATTAATGGGGCAAGTGTTTGACTTCCTGTGCAATCAGTTTACTCCACGGGTTTACTTGCAGTCATTAACCCATATTGAGCATTACCGCTACCATGGATTGATGACCCTAACATTTACCACGTCTACATCTTCCATTATCTCCTTAAAAGCTTCTTTATAAGGAGAGCTAATATTGACATTACCTTTGACTGCTACTTCACTGCGAACCTTATCTACATCAACCGTCCCATCGACTGTTACGTAGCCACCTTCTACATAGACAGGCTGGGGCCCTTCCGCAGTAGCTTCTCTTGGAGCAAGAACTGACTTGAACGCTGAAAACAACAGACAAGCGGCAATAACTGTCAGGACAATCTTAGTGTATAAGTCGGTTTCCACTATTTTCACGTTCGCCACCTCCCTTCATCTTTTAGGCTTTTGCTCCCCTTTTTCCCTCCGCCCCAGAGCAACAAACTCTCCCCCCTGGTGCAAAGGTCAATTTTTTGTCCGAAACGCCCTCTGTTCCAGGATTGACTCGATAAGAAATTCTTGATGGGGACACTATTACTTTAGTGTTTAACGACCAGTCGATAACCTTCTCCTCCCTGGCTCAGGCATCGGTGATAACAGAAGTTGTCGAATCGAGTACTCCCCCAGATGTTCTCTTTGCTAGCCCTGTCTGGTTGGCTGCTCTGTGTACTAGGTCTACTCTCCCCAATGTACGATCTGTGGTTTTGATGAGCGATTATGAAGAGCTGCTTTTTATCTTAGCTGAAAATCGGGCTGCGTCAAAAAGGAATCTTCGCTGGACCTCTCCAAATCCTTTTGGGTCATGATGGATTGACAACGACTGAAATTTATCCTAACTTGTCTCCTGAGGACACTGTCAGAGGGTTTCTAAATAGGTGATAGGTAGGTTTTGCGCATATCCTGTCAGGTGAGATGCCAGCGAGGGTAGAGCTGGCTGACTTAAAGATTAGGGTTTGCGGGACTGAGCAGGCGAAGCCGGAGGCAGTGGTAACCATCCCACTAACGGTTGTGCGAGTGGCTACAAGCCTTTTGCTTGAGAAACCTAAGTCAGCTCTGAAAGAAGGAGGCAGGCACGGATGAAAAAACTAGGAGCTCGATTAGTTGCTGGCCTAGCAGTGAGTGGCTCATTTCTCTCAATTGGACTCATTCTAGCCAATGAACCATCATCACCTCCAACAATTGAACAAACACAGCGGCCAAAAAGGGGAGTCTCCACAATCATGGATCCTGACAAGAAAGCTACCACCAAACAAATTTGGTCGCCGAATAGAGAATTCTATGTCATTCTGGACCCTCACAACAAGATCATCACTGTTTATGGGGTTGATTGGCAGGGTAAAACTGGCAGACGCAAGAAGCTATGGGTTATGGATGGCCAGTTCGAGGTAGTGTGCCTTTCCAACGATGGAGAGCATCTGGTAGCGAGCCAGGCAACGAATTCACTTCCTCTTGATTATGAGAAAGACGAGGTAATGTTGTCCTTCTTCAGGTGCGGCGGGTTGATACGCGAAATAAGGCTGAGGCAGCTAATAACCGATTTTTCAAAACTCCAAAGGGCCAATTCCGGATACCACTGGGGAAAATATTTGGGCCTCAATGCGGCTGGATACTACGTTGTTGAAACGGCGGAGGGAAGAAAGATTCTATTTGACCTAAAGACCGGAAGACCAATAAAGCTTAGATTAGAGAAGAAAGGCAAATTCCCTGAATGGAAGAGTTATCAAGATATAATGAGGTGCTATGAATTTCAGTACCCGGATGATTATGTGCTCAAAGAACATTTAGCTTATGATGGAACTTCCACTGGTTATCTCTTATTGGAAAGAAAAAATGGGGAATGGGTAGTGAAAACATCGATTGACGAAATAGCCGCTTACCCACGAGAGTACTATGACTCAGTCAGAATGTCTTTTGAAGAGTTCGCGATAAATAGGGCTAAGGCAATGTGTTCTGCTGATGGGCCTGGTGGCTCTCGCTACGCTACTGACGTTGTTGGAAAAGAAATATTCAAGAATACCTATGACCTGGAAGGGATAGAAATATACCTCCTAGAGGTAATTGAGGCTTATCTTGAAGACAGTAAAGAGCAAAAAACTGCCAAAAGAGTAAAAGGTCCAATTTATGCTGTTGCCATCTCTCAACTAAATGAGCGACATCGGGTCCTCTTCTTTGAGCTCAACGATGAAGTGGAAAACTCTTCCCAGGAAAAACAGATATTGAAAAAGATTGTTAGCACCGTGAGAATTCTAAGATGAAGACATTTGAGCAATTCCATCTAACCAGACGATAAAAGGAAAACATCTAACTCCCTAATAGCTTTCCCAGTTCACCTCATTGGATATTTTTCCTCTTCCTTCGTCTCCTCACCCTTGTACCGCTCAAGCTGCTCTCTAGTGAGACGCTGATAGCCTAGAGTTTTCTCTTCAGATTTCTCTTCCTTAATATTGATCACCATATCCATATCGGAACAACTATTTCCTAACTCCTTCAGCACTCCCCGCAATTGGGACATTTTAACATTTATCATCAACCTCATTTTGCCTTTCCTTCCATATTCGAGTTTCTCACTATCCGAGCGTTTCCTTATTTTCCTCTCCTCCTCTCTTTCCCCAACCTCTAGACATGATTTCTAGACCTCACCCATCCTGGAGTTCAAAAAGATGGCATATTTTGCAGGTCAAGCCTTTTTCTTAGTTCTCCAGCGTTAGGCTATCCAATCGGTGTCCTTCCCACTCCTCAGTCCGTTCATTTATTCTATAAGCTCCTTCCTCATTCCGCTCCAAAACGCTCATGCTTGAAAGTCTCCTCAACACCCTAAGGACCATTACCGGGTGTCGCAATCCCATCTCTTTAGCCTCCTCAAACTCATCTATATACGCCCATGGAACAGGATCCTCCGAATGCGGCCCTTGCCAGTATCCGTAGGTTTCGCACATTATATGGATGATCACTTGTCGCTCCTCAGCGGTAAGGTGTGAATTAGTTTCAAGCTGAGCTATCACGCTATCAGGTATATACATCCGTTCTTGCTTTACTCTGTTTTGGACCTCTTCCCCCTTCCCCCTCAAGCTGTCTCTTCTCCCCTTTCTTCTTGCTCGGCTTGCTTTGCTCTCATTGTCCCCCTCTCTCACTTCCCTCATAGATTGGTCCTTCAGAAGCAAAGGGAAGTTAGGAGAGAACGTGGAAAGCCATCTCCGCAAAACCCTGTCTACTTATCAGTGAGTTTTTGAACTCGGTCCGGCTGCTCTGAAAAAAAGATGGAATCTCAAGCTTCCTCTTTCCATCAAAAGACTAAATAAGCAAGACGATACAGCCCAAGTAACACATTCCGCTAAAATCAAGACTGTCCACGTGCGGGTGCCCTTCCAGCTCTATTTTCCCAGTGCTCCTGTACCCTATCGATACCTGCACGCTCACCCCATCAGCCAAGGTAAATCTCTCCTCGAGAAAACCATGATAGCCAAGCTTACCCGCCACAACCATTGAACTTTCAGTTTCAGCCGGTAGTCCACTCAATTCATACATTGACTCGCTGATTAGGGTGGCCGAATAATAGGCAAGCCCAGCCCCAAGCCAGCCACTCGCCTTTTCAGAATCAAACCTTACCACCCGCTCAACCCCTCCGAAGTAGCATGAAGCCCTGAATGTGTGAGTCGCTGTTGCCTCAGCCGTCCCATCCGTTGTAGAAAAACCACCGGAGATTTCTCTGCTTACCAAATATCCACCTATTAGCCTGAGTGCCACGGTGTCAGTGATGTTTGTCCCCAGGTAGCCTTCTATATTCGTGCCCCATCTTATCTCCTCAAGTTCATCGGAGGAGATGATATCCATCCCAGATAGCTCTTCGTGTTCGAGGTGCCATTCAATGTCGTCATTGATCATGGCGATAGTGTCATTCAGCTCAGCCATGACCAAATTAGCTAATCCTACCCTCACTCCCACGTGTATTCTTCCTTGCGCATAGGCTGAGGAGACTCCGCCCACAACTAGTATTGCCAGAAAACCAATCACTAGAGGTCTTTTCATCTCTCACTCCTCTGTCACCTGTATGTTTCTGCTTCTCACCTTTCGGCAGGGAAGCAACAAGCTCCCAGGTGTCACCATTTCAATCTCTGAACAACTTCAAATGAAAAAATGACCCCGGCAAAGGGTATCATCTTGGAGTCCTGCCCATTACCTCCTTTATCACTGAAAAGGAAAAACCTCTTCGTCTAAGGAACCCTGAAGCCCTTCTTGCTACTCCCTTATCCTGGGCAGATTCCAAGCTATATCCTTTCCTATTCACCAAATCCAGAGCCATCCCTATCTCGTCAACGGTGGAGTAGATTTCCTTGACAACCTCATCAATGATTTCCTGGTTAACTCCTTTTTCTCGCAGCTCCCAGATAACCCTCCATCTCCCATAATTCTTCCTCAAGCGATCGTAAGCCCAGACCTCGGCGAATCTTCTATCATCCAAGTATTTCTGGCTTTCCAGGTACCTCAGAACCTCCTCTATCACGTCTTTCTCAAAACCTTTCCTCTTCATTCTCACCCGAATTTCCTCTCTACTTCGTTCGCGATAACTTATAAGCTTCAAGGCATAATCTTGAGCTTGTGAAAGATCCGACTCACCTCTCATATATCAAAGCCCCTCCTCACCCTGCAAGTTCTCCTCGAGGCTATCGAAAGCCTAGAAAAAGACCTGCCTCAAGAAAAAAGAATCTTGATACTACAGGGAAAACACACTTTTCAGGTGGGAAAGTCTAAGGGACAGACCGGTTTGTAGAGTTAACTCCACTCTAGTCCGCCCTCAAGAATAACAGACAGCCCAAGAAAATGGACGTCACTGCTCCTATAGCGTAATAAGATTGAGGAGCCCAATAGTTGCCTCTAATTCCAAACTCCATGGTGAGCAGCAGCCCAAATTCATCAACCACCAGCCCCAGTCCTCCTCCAAACATGATACTGGCTACGCCCTTGAATACTCTCTTATACAGTCTTTTGTACTTTATCAGTGCCATCCAATTAGACAGGATTAACAGGAGGATTCCGTAGTAGAAATGATGAATATGATATCCCTTAATATACAAGTACCCAAAGATCGCTCTCCCTTTCTCCGCATCCAGAACAATTAATCTGGATATCCCTATGCTCGAGGCAAAAGCGATGAAAGCCCAGAGTAGAGTCTCCTTGCCATTTCTAGAAACGTACCTCTCATAGAACCTTTGTACTGCTCTCAGAGCTCCTCACCCCCTGTCAGTTCCCCCTTGGCGACGTCTGGGCTCATTTCGCCTAAAGACCGTCGGAAAGAATGTGGGTCTGTGGCCCGAGACAGAGCCGTTTCAAAACTTACCAGACCTTTTTTAACCAGCTCCGCCAATGCCTGGTTCATGGCCCGCATACCATACTGACCTCCGGTTTGCACAGCTGTGTAAAGCTGATGGGTCTTTTTGGTTCGGATAAGGTTGCTTACCGCAGGAGTAGCTATCAATAGCTCTACCGCCGGTACCCTTCCGGCTCCATCCTTTCTGGGAAGAAGAATTTGGGCAATCACAGCCTGCAGAGTAGTGGACAGTTGCATTCTTATTTGATACTGCTGATGGGGAGGAAAAACATCAATCATTCTATCTATGGCCAAAGGTGCATCAGGCGTATGTAGAGTGGCCAGGACCAAGTGTCCGGTCTCAGCAGCAGTAATAGCAGTAGCTATAGTCTCCAGATCTCTCATTTCTCCAATAGAGATGACGTCAGGATCCTGGCGCAGACAATATCTCAAAGAACCCGCGAAACTGAGAGTATCCTTTCCTACCTCCCTTTTTTCCACTATGCTCCTTTTGTGGGAATGTATGTATTCAATGGGATCCTCTATGACAATGATGTGGACCGCTCTTTGCTCATTAATTATCTGCACCATAGCTGCCATAGTTGTCGTCTTGCCACAACCGCTCGGCCCTGTTGCCAGAATGAGACCTTTTTCTCTCAGCGCAAGTTTTCCTAGGATAGGGGGAAGATTCAACTCACTCAGAGAAGGAATTCGGTCCGGAATACTTCTGATGGAAGCGGCTATCGATCCCTGTTGAAAATGGGCATTGACTCTGAACCTTCCTGCATCCAAGATCTCAGGAGAAGATTCTAATTGGGGTGAGCTCCAGGAAAAATCCAGTTCTTTGTTTTGCTCAAACTCCCTCATTTTCTCATCATCCATGAGAGCACAAATAAGAGACTTTGATTCTTCAGGGGTGAGTTCCCTTTCCTCCAAGGGCACTAAGAGCCCATTTACGCGAATAGTAGGCGCAGCCCCCGGGACGATATGTAAATCCGAGGCATCTTTCTCCCTCATTCTTCTCAACATTGAGTATATCGTCATTTCGCCCATCGTTTCTTTCTTATTCTAGTAGGTGCAGCATTTCAAGTCAAGACACGTGACCTGCCCCCCCAAAAACTGGTCCATGTATAATGTTAGATGGCATGATATAAGTTGTGCAATTCCTGAGGAATTGGCAAACTCTGTTGAGAATCTTTCTTCAGGAGGTGCACCATGTACTATCTTGGGATAGACCATCATAAGAGGTTCTCCCAGGTGGCAGTGATGGATGAAAAAGGTGAAGTTCATATGAATGGAAAGATAGCCAATGAGAAACGAGACTTCACCTTGCTTAAGAAATACCTTAGAGAACCATGTAGAGCAGTGATAGAAGCCGGACGCAATTGGGGAATGATGTACGATCTGTTGGAGGAACTTGATATAGAACGAGTTGTAGCTCAGTCCTCTTTAAAACAAGGGCAATTGCTGATGCGAAGATTAAGTCTGATGCAATAGATGCGAGAACACTAGCTCATCTCCTCAAGAGCTCACCTTAATCCCAGAAGTCCATGTTCCACCGAAGGAGGT
>CAYYHL010000074.1:0-8424 GCA_964471775.1 uncultured Clostridia bacterium | reverse complement strand
ACCTGGCTTTGAGCAGCCCTCCCGTAGTGACCACTGCCTCACCGGTAGGACATCCACCCTGCTTTGCTCGAATTATCTTACATTCTTCCAGGATCTCGGGGCCACCTGCTCGATGAATAGCTCCGTCCACCCCGCCTCCTCCGAGAAGACTGCTATTAGCTGCGTTCACAATGGCTTCGGTCTCCTGCGTGGTAATATCTCCCCGGCTAAGGGTAAGTCTGGTATTTCCTACCTTGGTTTGCATTCCTTATTCCCCCTTGTCGTCATTTACCATCTATCCCGCCTTAACAGCCAGTCAACTGCTTATCGCCGCTTCCCTCCTTGCTAGAACAATTATCTCTCATTTCTAAAGAAAAGGCTGCCACCATATGTTTACTACCGCAAATCTAGCTTAATCACTCGATAATCTTCCCAGGCCAGGGACAACAAGCGTGTCAGCAAATTGATTTCCCTTTTCCAGATCTTCTTCAGTAACTAGTCTATCCTCCATTGAAGCCTTCCTGAAAGCATAAATGAGGGCTATCGCGTCCCGTCTCAGTTCTTGCCTTAGATCTTGAGTGAGCTTCCTTGCCTTTTGAGTGACTTCCTCTTGAGTCTCTTCCATGCTCCTTTTCGCTCTTTCCAAGCCGATGGTTACAGTCTGGGAGATCCTCAGGGTTCCAAAGAAAATGCTTGCCGCCAATACCACCAGAGCGATAACAATGCCCAGATTTCCCCAGCTTACTTTCATTTGCAGTCTCTCCCTCCCGGATCAGTCCGCGGTGTTTCAGTTTAGCGAAAGACCGGGATAAGCATATCTAAGCGTATTCCTTGTGAGCTTCATCCATAATATCTTTTGTTGCGTACACACTTTCCCTGTTCCTATACACGCATATCCTTTTGCTACCTAGCGTTTAGGATTGACCAGCCAACGACCAGGACCCAGGTCCATTAAGAGGCCTGTTTACTGAAGGAGGTTCCTAAGGAACTTAAGTCCTTCCCTGGCGAGGGTGTCCTGGTCAACCTCGAGTTTTCGCCAGATGGCGGCAGCTCTTGCAATTTCTTTCACCCCTGGAGTGAATGACTCTATAACTACGTAGCGATTGTAACCAATGTCTTTGATGGCTGAGGCTACCTCCTGCCAGGGAATGTGGCCTGAGCCGGGTGTTCCCCTATCATTCTCGCAGGCATGGAAGTGGCAAAGATACCTTCCGGCTCCTCTTATGGCCTTGCCTAAGTTCTTCTCCTCTATATTCATATGAAAGGTATCAAGCATCACCCTTAAGTTAGGACTGTTCACCTCTTCCGCCAGGCGAACCACATCCTGAGCTAGATTAATAAAATCGGTTTCGAAGCGATTGAGAGGTTCTACAGTTATTACTACTTCTCTTTTCTGGGCCAGATTAGACAGCTCGCGAAGAGTTTCCACGCAGAGATTCCATTCCTCTCTTTTCTTTTCTTCAGGAACAAGACGGGTTTTCCCCACTGCAGAGTAGACCGGTCCGCCAAATATGTGTGAGCCTAGTTCCGAGCACGCATCAATGCAGTAGGTTATGTATTTTCTTGCATTTTTCCGGATAGACGGATCGTCACTGACCATATCCCGGGTGGGACCAAAGGCACCGCAGACCGCAGACTCAAGCCCAGTAGAGTCAAGAGCCTTCTTGACTCCTTTGAGGTCCACCAGGGAAGGATCTTCCAGGGCTATCTCCACTACGTCGAAGCCCAGATCTCTCACTTTGTAGATAATATCAACATCCTTGGAGGTGAAAGGTGATACCCAGATGAAAGTGTTGGCGCCGAACTTCATTTGTTGTCCTCCCTTCGTTTTCTCCTTCCTGGATCAATCCGACCACATTCCTCCTGTCTTTTTCTTTCGAAGAGGAGGTCTCCTAGAAAGACAGTTTTTTCTCTGAAGATGTTTCAGGGGCCAAAGTCCTGTCTCTCTTTACTCGATGTGGAGTATACGAGCGTCGGGGGGTCGAAGAAGGGCATATGATTACTGTGGGGGGATGGTGTTTCTGTGGAGTATGCTTGTGAGGTCCCTCTTGGGTACGTGAAGCACCCCATGCTCATCTTTCCAGTATTTCACTGATTCCTGAAGTTCTTCTTCTACAGGAGCCTCATTAGGGTAGCCCAGGGCAACTACCAGATCAATAAGGTATCTTTCTGGGATATCTAAATTCTTTCTCAAGTCCTCCCTATCAACTGAAGCAAAGCAGCAGGAACCAATACCTTCTTCAAGTGCTGTTAGAATCATATTCTCAACAGCAAAGCCAACATCATAGCGATATTTACTTGCCTGGATTTCCCCGTTTATCAAAATAATAATGTAGGCGCTGGGAGCTTCGCCAGGCGGAGGAGTTCCATCAGAAATATATCCCGCCCAATGCAGGGCAGCGAAAACTTTGTCCAGAAGATCCTGTCGGTCGACAATAAGGTACTCACAGGGCTGTAGATTCGCTGCCGAAGGAGCAACTCTTGCTGCATTAACGCATCTTTCAAGTATCTGGTAAGGAATTCTTTTGTCTTTAAAACGACGGATAGTTCGTCGCTTCAGGATAAGGTCATAAAGGCTCATGTGTTTTGTCCCTTCACTATTCGGCTTTGGTACCCAGGAACTTGATTTTCTTCCATGCAAATGCCTTTCTTCAGGACATTCACCTTCAAGAGGACTTTTCTGGCCGCTGTTCCCTTACCGAAAGGAGCCTGGTGCCGATGCACCATGCGGATTCTGGATTCTAACACGGTGGCCTCTCTGGGAGTAGCGGAGGGCTAAAGAGATGTCAGGGCCTCTTGATAGGTTCCATAGATCTTGCTCGCCGCTTTTTGAAGCTCCCCTCTTTCCTCCCTGGTCAGAAAACGTTCCAGGGTTGGACCAATGTTCTTTCCCACCATGGAGGGGATGCCTACCATCACCGGTTCCGGTATCTCACGAGTCTCGTAGGGAGTAGCTACAGAGAGTATTCTGCTGTCATCCAGGGCTATGGATCGAAGAATGTCTCTGAAGGAAGAGGCTGGACCCTGCCGAGTACCTCCGGATACCTGAACGATCATCCGGGAGATCTCTTTGACTGATTCCTTCACCCCTTCTTTATCCAGTGTTTTCCGGGTGTCGTTCAGATACTGCTCCAGGGGTTTGCCGTCGACCTTTACCGTGGACCAGAGAAGCACGGCATTGGCGCCATGCTCGCCTCCTACAAACCCAGTCATAGCAGTGATGGGGACATCCAGCTGCTTGGAGAGCTCTGAGCAGAATCTCTGGCTTTCCAGGTTTGTCCCCGTGCTGATAACCCAATTGGCCCCGGAGACCTTCTTAAAAAGAGTTCCCATAGCATCCACCGGGTTGGTAACAATGACGAATTTAGCTTCAGGATTCCTGGGGCCCAGGGCCTCTGCGAGCTCTTTTGTCATTCTCGCATTAACCGCTGTCAACTCTGTTCTATCCTTCATTTCCGGCGTACGTGGGAAACCTGCAGTTACCAAAACCATATCAGATCCCTCAACAGCTTCATCCCGATCATAGGCAAAGATTTTCATGGGAATTCGGGTACTGGCTATGGTATGTCGAATCTCCTCTGCCACTGCCTCTGCCAGACGGGGAACCACATCAACCAGGGTCAGCTTTTTTATCCAGAATTCGTGGGCCAGTACGAGCAGAGTCATTCTCCCTACCCTTCCCGTACCCACCACTGCTAGATGCATGAGATGCAGCCTCCGTATACCAATCTAGATCTTCGATTAAAGGGTCTTATCTTGCATGGTCTTTATAGCAGAAAAGGAGTGTTCCGTCAACCTACTCCTTCTTTTGACGGAATAAACTCAGAGTCGATTGAAAGAAAAAGAAAGACGCCAATCCTTCCGCTTGATTTTGATCCCGCAATAGGATATAATGAGACCCAGAATTATTTGCGGGAAATGAAGAGCGTCCCTCTCGAGAAGAAGGACCTATCTCTAGAAGGAGAGGACCCGTCAAAGGAGGCAAAGGACAATGATGAAAGATGAGACGCCTCCCAGGAAAAAAGGAGGGAAGAGGAGAAGCACGAAAGCAGATTCCGAGACTCCAGGGAAAGAGGGGAAGGAAGAACTCGGCCCCCTCGGAGGACCCCTGATGCTGGGGACGTTGGGTTTCTTCGGGGGATTGCTCTGGCTGGCCTATCAGAAAACAATCTCACCAATGAAGAAACCCAAGCCTGAGGTACCTCCTGAGGCTCCACCAGAGGAGGACTCTGTGGAGGAACTTGCGAAGCGTTTGAGGGAACTCCTTGCGTCGCCTCCTTCGGAAGGAGAAGAGGAGATCAGGAGAATGAGACAGAAAGAAATGGTGGAAAAACTCCAATCCAGGATGAAGCCAGAAGACTGGCCTCGGGTACAAGAAATATTGAGGAAGCCCAAATCACCTCAAGAACGATAGTATTTTCTTTTCTTGAGTTCTTTCGGAAGGTACTCCTGCTCCACCTTACCCCCAGGGAAGGCATGCGGATACTTGTAGTTTTTCCCGTAGCCCAATCTTTTCATTAAAGACGTCACGGGATTTCGAAGGTGAAGAGGCACCGGCAAGTTCAAGGTCTTTGCTACATCTTCCTTGGCCGCTAGAAGGCCCTGGTAAGATGCGTTGGACTTTGGGGCAGAGGCGAGGTAAGTGGCTGCCTGAGCCAGATTTATCTGGGCCTCGGGCATTCCAACAAACTCTACTGCCTGAGCTGCTGCCGTAGCTACTGACAGAGCCTGAGGGTCCGCATTCCCTACATCTTCAGAGGCGAAGACAATCATTCTCCGCGCAATAAACCGAGGGTCCTCCCCTGCTTCAACCATACGAGCCAACCAGTAAAGAGCAGCATCCGGATCAGATCCTCGCATAGATTTAATAAAAGCAGAGATAACATTGTAATGCTCCTCACCGGCCTTGTCATATAGCAAGGCCTTGCTCTGAAGAGCTGCCTCAGATGTCTTCAGGTTGATCTGACGGATACCTCGTGAGTTGGGCTCGGTTGTTTCAGTCGCTATCTCTACTGCATTCAATGCAACCCGGGCGTCCCCATTTGAGACATTAATAATCAAGTTCAAAGCCTCCGGAGCGATTTCTATTTTATGCTGACCCAAGCCGTTTTTCTTGTCTTTCATAGCCCGCTCAAGGATCCTGCGGACTTCTTCTGGGGTGAGTCTTTCCAGGGTGAAGACCCTGCTCCTGGAAAGAAGGGGTCCGATAACCTCAAAAGATGGATTCTCTGTAGTGGCACCGATTAGAATAACAGTTCCGTTTTCCACATAAGGTAAGAAGGCATCCTGTTGAGCTTTATTGAAGCGGTGAATCTCATCCACAAAGAGGATGGTCTTTTGTCCATAAAGCTGGAGCCTAGTCTGGGCCTGCTTGACCACCCTTCTTACGTCTGCCACCCCGGAGGCTACCGCGGAGAACTGAACAAAGTGAGAATGAGTGCCGTGGGCAATAACTCGGGCCAGAGTGGTCTTTCCTGAGCCAGGGGGTCCCCAGAATATCAAAGAGGCTAATCTGTCCTTATCCATCATTTTCCGCAAGATTTTGTCCTCTCCTACAATATGCTCCTGTCCCACAAATTCTTCCAGACTCTCTGGCCGAATACGGTCGGCTAAGGGACTCTGCTTTTGTGCCCCTTTCTCCTCACCTCGAGCGAATAGATCCATCTCAAAATGCCCCTTGGCTTTTTCCTGCGGTAGTCTGTTGTTAGTTCGCCTCGCTATATCTATTTGTTATGAGTGCCAAATTCACTGTCCTTATAACATACTCCTAAGATATGTCAACTTCAGCCCCCTGCCCGGAAATATTGACAGTTTTGCCGTTAATTGTAGGATAAGAAGAGCGGGGGAAGTAGGAGACGTAAAGCACGAGGAGGTCCGAATGAAGGTAAATCGATGGGAAAAAGAGCGCTTTAGGGAAGGGAGCAGGAGCAGCTTGTTATTGGCAGGGATAATGGGTATCATACTGGTGGTGCTGCTATTGATTTATGTTTCCATACCCAAAGTTCCCAGTGGCCCAGGCCAAAGTAGCCCAGAGCCAGAAGCTATGGCTACAGGGACTGTCAGAGCGGTAAGGGAAAACTTTCGTCTCTCCCCCAATGGGACGAAAATTGGAGAATTAGTTCAAGGAGCTGAACTCAAGGTTCTTGAAGATCGGGGAGCCTGGATCAGGGTCCAGGTGGAGGGATGGATCTGGAAGGGCTCGACCTCCCTGCCGTCAAGTTAGCGCCGTACCGCTCAAAAACTCTCTCCCTAAATCGTTCGTCTTGGTGACAGTGACAAACTTGATGAAGCCCTCCCCCGGACCTTGAGAGAAGTAGAAAAATGACCTCGCTATTTATGCTTCCTCCTCGGGATTGCTCTCTTTGGCCAGGAGAGGGCATTGAGATAACCTAGGTCTTCTTTCCCTCACTCGTTGGTGGTTCTTTCTTTTCGGCTTCTTTTGTCTCTTTCTCTTCCTCTTTGGGCCTTTCTTTTGGCTCTTCTTCCTTTTTTTTCTCCTCTTTTACCTCTTCCTCTCCCTTTTCCCCGACCTCTTTCTTTTCCTCTACCTTCTTGCTGCCGGCCCAGGCTGAGAATACCATAATTAAAATACCGACTATGAGTCCATTAGTTAGATGAGGGATGGTATTTCCACTAATGCCAGGGATCCATGCCGCAATAACCAGCCACACACCAAGTGCTACGGTCACCCACATAGGGAGAATTTTTCTCAATGCGCTCCACACGGCCAGGATGATAACTACGATCCCCACGACGAAATCATCGATGGTGTTAAAGAGGGGGAAACGAGACAGGGAAACGCTGATTGCCGCGAGCCAGAGGCCTGCACCGAAACTAGTCCAACACTGCCACATGATCTATCACCTCCTTTTCTAGTTAGATCCGTACATTTTCTTTACGACTATATATATTATACATAAGTTCCCCTCTGGCAATAGGCTGGTCCTGACTTTGATGGAAGGGTAGCCTATCCTTGCTCCATATCCTTCAACTCACCTTCCAGAATGTCGTCAGAAATTGTGCCGCTAACGAGGGTGATGTTTTCCGTTGTATTGGTACCCAAGAGGGGTATTTTGTCGTAGACCATTCCTCGAATGATAGTTCGATAATCAGGAGGAAGATAAGCTATGCGGGTTTCGATAGCCTGCCTAATCTCACTGCCAAATTTGGGAACACTGAGCAGGGGAACACCGCCGCTGGCGTCTCTTATTACCGAAAGAATGTAGACAATTCTCAAAAGTGGGTCTCTTAATGCTATTTCCCAGGCTAGCCTGTCTTCTTGCGTGACCTTTAGAATGTGCTTAGAGTAAGCCACCTGATCTCTGAAAAGGTCTTTTCGCTGCAGCAACTTAGTGACTTCGTACTCCTTGGCTATCATGGCCACCTGGTAGAGAAGACTATTGGTATAACGTGGGGAAAATCCATACTTGACTGCAGCCTCCCTTAGCTCATCCGGCAGACTAACAAGATAAAATTCTATTGAACCATGCAAAATAGAGTGAGCTACTTGACGTTGGATTCCGGCCACAAACACCTCTTTGGGATATTGGCTGATCTGGTCAAAATAAATGGTAATTCTCGGTTTTCCCTTCCAGATGCTATGGGTCGCAAAGAAAGAAGTCTCACCACTGGATTTCTCATATATCCATATGCTAACGGGGTCCCGTTTTGGAGATCCCAAATTCTCGTAGCTACCGTTAATGACACTGAGGAGCTCATCAAGAGCTTCCTGGTCAACTTCACCAAACTTGCTGATGCAAATCCCGGGCATAGTGCCTTGTCCCTACTAATACCTGAGCGGCAATTCCATCTATTTTGTCTCCTAGCAAACCACGGACCATATGTCAATTTCGTCTTTCGAGCTTCGCGAATTGAGCCATCTGACTCAGCGAGACCTCGTAACCCCTACCCTATTGCAAAACTTTCTGACAGGACAGAGACTGCATCTGGGTGAGAGAGGATGGCAAAGATTCTGGCCCAGTGTAACCAAGAGGTCATTAAATTCAATCCAGTACTCGGGGGGAAGTTTCTTCCTCAAGGCAAGTTCCGTTTCCGGGGGACTTGAGGTTCTAACATAACCCCAGCGATTGGAGATGCGATGAACATGCGTGTCCACACAGATCCCTGGTTTTTTATAACCCAGGGTAACTACCAGGTTGGCCGTTTTTCTTCCCACTCCCTTGAAGTTTAATAGTTCGTCCACCTCATCGGGAACCTGCGAATGATAACTTTTCACAAGCCGTTCGGAAATGTCGAGTATAGTTCGGGCTTTGTTTCTATAGAATCCAACCGGATAGATAGCTTTCTCTATCCTCTCAGAGCTTAGGTTGAGCATATTCCTTGGAGTATCAGCCAGCTCAAAAAGTCTTTTGGCCGCAGAATGTGTGGTTTCGTCCTTGGTCCGAAGACTCAAGATGCAGGAAATGAGAACTCTGAAAGGATTTC
>CAYYHL010000073.1:0-8436 GCA_964471775.1 uncultured Clostridia bacterium | reverse complement strand
TGGAAGATGGCCCAATGATCTCGCCCAGGCTTTACAGACAGCTGATAAAACCTTTTCACCAGGAACTGTGGAGTTTCATCAAAAAAAAGACGGAAGCTTATCTTTTCTTTCATTCCTGCGGAAGTGTCCATGAGTTTATTCCCGACCTTATCGAGCTGGGGGTGGACATACTGAATCCTGTCCAGGTCTCAGCCAAGGAGATGGAAAGCTGCAGGCTGAAAGAGGAATTTGGAGATAGACTGTGTTTTTGGGGCGGTGTTGATACCCAGCATGTTCTGCCATATGGCTCTCCGGAAGATGTGGAAAGGCAAGTGAAGAGAAGGATAAAAGATCTAGCGCCGGGAGGCGGCTATATTCTTACTGCTGTTCACAATATTCAGTCGGGGGTAAAACCCGAAAATATCTGTCGCATGTACGAAGCAGCAAGGAAATATGGAGCTTATCCCCTGAATCTGGAAGAGTAGGAAGTAGCCCCCTCTTGTTCTACTGCCCTCCTTATTTTGAAATCCTGCTCTGGTTTGACATCCAAAGGCACTAGAATCGAGAAATTTCAGAAGTATATATGATCTCGGGAACACAGGATATTCAAGAATCTGAGAAATAACAAGAAGCGGTTTTCAAAGGGAAGACCCCTTGAACACCTTGCAAAAATGTGATAGGTATGAAGGAGATAACGGGCCCGGGTCTTTTGATTCATGGAATCCGAGCATGGAAAGTTAAAGAGAGATACAGCAAAGGAGGCGATAATGAATATCAGAATGGCTATTGAGATGGATAAGAAGTATGTGATGCAGAGCTATTCCCGTATTCCTATTGTGATAGACAAAGGTGAGGGGGTGAGGGTCTGGGATAAAGAGGGAAGAGAATATCTTGATTTTATCTCTGGAATAGGGGTCAACGCTATAGGTCACTGTCACCCCGAAATCTTGAGGGCTCTCACCAATCAGTCCAGAAGACTTCTTCACTGTTCCAATCTCTACTACATTGAACCGCAGGCCAACTTGGCCAAGGCCCTGTGCCAGGTCTCTTTTGCTGATAGAGTTTTCTTCTCTAATTCAGGGGCGGAAGCCAATGAGGCAGCCATAAAGCTCGCTCGTCGGTGGGGTAAAGGCAAGCGATATGAGATCATCACCATGAAAGAGTCATTTCATGGAAGAACGCTAACCACCCTGAAGGCCACAGCTCAGACTAAGTATCAGAAAGGATTTGGGCCCTTCCCGCCAGGATTTACGTACTCTCCCTTCAATGATCTTGAGGAACTGAAGGAGCGAATCTCAGAGAAGACCTGCGCCATCATGATGGAACCTATCCAGGGAGAAGGCGGGATTCGTGTAGCTTCACAAGGTTTTATGGAGGGAGTGTCGCAAATTTGCCATGAGAAGAGGATTTTGTTGATTCTGGATGAGATTCAGTGTGGTCTGGGCCGGACAGGGAAGATGTTTGCCTATCAGCATTACGGAATAGAACCTGATACAATGACTCTGGCCAAGTCCTTAGCGGGAGGACTTCCCATGGGAGCCACTCTAGCAAAGGAAGAGGTGGCCTCTCTTTTTGAGCCTGGCGATCATGCCTCAACCTTTGGGGGCAATCCTCTGGTCTCGTCCGCTGGCCTTGCCTTTTTGAAGGTAATGGAGAATGAAAATCTGGTGAAGGGAGCTGAGGTGAGGGGAGAATATTTGGGGAAGAGCTTGGAAGAGTTGAAAGCAAAGTACTCCTTCATCAGGGAAATTCGGGGCAAGGGCCTCATGAGAGGGGTAGAGCTTGAGTTCGAAGGGAAGGAAATTGTTGAGAAGTGTCGCTGCAAAGGACTCCTCATTAACTGTACGGCAAAAAAAGTCCTTCGTTTCCTTCCTCCTCTCATTGTGAAAGAAGAGGAGATTGATCAGGCCATCAGTGTTCTGCAGGAAGTATTTGGCCAGCTGAGTGCGGGTGGAAAATGAAGCAAACTTCCGGGTATGTCATTGGCGTAGACCTGGGAGGAACCAACGTGCGCAGCATCCTCATAGATAGTAAAGGTAGGGTGTGGGCACGGGATTCTCGAGAGAGCCTGGCCAGCCAGGGAAAAGAAGTGGTTGTAGATCAAATTGTCCGCTCTGTAGCAAGAGTGTTGGAAGAGGCTAGGCTAGATGGCCTTCGCCGTCCATCAATATTGGGAGTAGGTGTTGGATCTCCGGGCCCCCTCAATACCGAAGAGGGGATAGTTTATTTTGCTCCGAATCTCCCTGGCTGGGAGAATGTCCCCCTGGTTCGTATTTTGACGGATAGGATTCAGCTTCCCATTTACCTGGAGAACGATGCCAACGCTGCTGCTCTTGGAGAGTGGTGGATGGGGGCTGGCAGGGCTGTAGACGATTTGGTTCTTCTTACCTTGGGTACAGGAATAGGAGGAGGGATCATCATTGGGGGAGAGGTGCTGCATGGAGCCTGGGATGCCGCCGCTGAGGTAGGACATATGATCATTCATGAGGGCGGTCTTCTCTGTAATTGCGGCGCCCACGGCTGCCTTGAAGCGTATGCTTCAGCCACCGCCGTGGTAGCCAGAACCGTGGCTGCTATCAAAGAGGGAACAAGGACCACTCTTACCAGGTGCGTGGGCGGAAGACTGGAGGGTCTTACCTCGGAGCTCATTTTCCGGGCGGCGGCAGAGGGAGATGAGCTCAGTTCTCAGATTGTGGAGGAGACAGCCAGGTTTTTAGGGATTGGCATTGCCAATCTGGTTAATCTTCTTGACCCCCGCCTGGTTATTCTGGCAGGAGGGATGATTCAAGCGGGACCCCTTTTGTTGGAACCGGTAAGAAAATATGCTACAGAATACAGTATTGAGGCTTCTACCAGGGAGGTAAGGATAGTCCCCTCTCAACTGGGAGTTGATTCAGGGACCATCGGAGCAGCTGCGACGGTGCTGAAAAGAAAAGGATTTCTCTGAGAAGAGCCCGCACTATGTCTTTGTCGCTTGTCCCGGTCCCGGTATGTTGACTCGTTGAGAGCGGCTAAGAGGGAAAGAGCTTTTTGGTGAGGGAAGTGGCCCGTAAGGGTCAAATGAGGACACAGATGAGAGCAGAGATAGTCTCGGTGGGAACAGAAATTCTGCTGGGAAGTCTTGTGGACACCAATGCTGCCTTTGTTGCAGAAAAAATGACTTCTCTAGGAATCAGCGTCTCCCGTATCAGTTCTGTGGGAGACAGGCGGGAGGACCTTTACCAGACTCTGGAAGAAACCCTAAAGAGAGTGGATTTAGTCGTGATTACGGGTGGACTGGGACCTACCGAGGATGACATAACCAAGGAAGTCCTCTCTGAGCTTCTTGGGGAGAGGTTGGTCTTGGATGAGACCGTTGCGGTTGAGATTAGACAAAGATTTCGGGGTCACCCTATCCCGGAAAAGGCTATTCACAAGCAGGCTATGATTCCAGCTTCGGCAAAAAGGATACCCAACGTGCTTGGCACGGCCCCTGGGATTATTCTCGAGAAGGGAGATAAGACCATTATTCTCTTGCCCGGAGTTCCCCAGGAGATGAAGAGGATGCTGGAGAAGGAGATCCATCCTTATCTTCTTTCCCGGCTAAGGACTGGAGAGTGTATTAAGTCGAGAACTCTCAAAGTATGGGGAATGGGAGAATCCCAGGTCAACGAGAGAATTGCCGATATTGTCCTCCGTCAATCGAATCCCACGATTGCTCTTTTAGCCAAGAGGGGGGAGGTCCAGATCAGTATCACAGGAAAGTTTCCGCCCGAGGTGGTAGATGAGAAGATCAAAACCGTGGAGGAGCGGATAAGAGAGCGTCTGGGGAGCTCCATCTGGGGGGTGGATGAAGAGACTCTGGAGGGAATAGTCGCTAGGCTCTTGAAAGAGAAGGGTCTCAGGATTGCTGTGGCTGAGTCCTGCACCGGAGGCCTGGTTTCCCATCGTTTGACTAATATCCCTGGGAGTTCCGATTATTTTGTCCACGGAATCATTGGATATAGCAACAAGGCTAAGTCAGCATTGCTTCGAGTTCCCGTCTCTCTTATTGAAAAGGAGGGGGCGGTCTCACCTCAGGTAGCAAAGAAGATGGCCGAGGGGGCAAGGCGCTCCGGAGAGGCCCATCTGGGGTTGGGTATCACTGGTATTGCCGGACCCTCTGGAGGGAGTTCGGCCAAGCCCGTGGGGCTGGTCTATATCGGCCTGAGTTCTTCAAGGGAGGAGATCTGTCAGAAATTCCTTTTGGCCGGGGAGAGGGAAGATATTAAGTGGAAAGCTTCGCAGGCAGCCTTAGATATTCTGAGGGGGTATCTTTTGGGTGAGAAGAGATAGGCTGACTCTTGTGACGAAGAAGGCTATCGCCTGGTGCTCCTTATCTTAACAGGCTGGACAAGCTAATTCAGGAAGGAGAGCCATATGAAATCCATCAAAGCAAAAGAGGGACAGATTTTCGACATTGAACTTGAGGAGGACCTTCTCAAAAGAAATGAGGAGCTGGCTCGGAAGAATCGAATCTTGCTGGATAAGAACAAAGTCAGAGCCATTGATGTTATGGGATCCGTTGGTTCGGGCAAAACCTCTCTCATCAAGAATCTTCTTTCCCGGCTGAAAGCCAGATATCGACTGGGGGTTGTGGCTGGCGATTTGACTACCACTATTGATGCTGAAAGAATCAAAGAGGAAGGGGTAGAGGTCATTCAGGTGAATACGGGCAAGGAATGCCACCTCGATGCCAACTTGATTAGAAGGGCTCTTAAGGAATTTGATCTGGGAAGTATGGATTTTCTCTTGATAGAGAATGTGGGAAATCTCATCTGTCCAGCAGAATTCCCCCTGGGCTCACACAAACGAGTGGTGGTTGTTTCGGTGACCGAGGGTCCCTGGATGGTTGCCAAGCACCCCTATATCTTCTCTGAGGCTGATCTGGTAGTGATTAACAAGATAGACCTGGCCCGGGCTATGGGAGTCTCTGTGAAAACTATAGGGGAGGATATCCACCGGGTTAAACCGGGGCTGCAAGCGGTTCCCACCAATTGCTTAACCGGCGAGGGCATTGAGGAAATAATTAAGGTTCTGTTCCTGTAAGGATTACAGGAATCTCTCAAAAATGCATGATCTTTCTGTCTCCCAAGCCATAGCCGGGACCGTTTTGAAAGAGGCTGAAAATCAAAAGGCCAAGGAGATTCTCTCTATTGATATAGAAATAGGGGAGCTCACCTTTCTCAACCCTGAGCAGGTGAAATTTTGGTTGAAAGAGATTTTCAAGGGAACGAGTGCCGAAGAGGCTGAGATTCATATAAGGAAGGTTTATTCCAGACTAAGATGCCAGGATTGCCGCTGGCAGGGACGAATGAATGTTGAGGATGATCCTCTGTATCACACCTATTTCTTCATTCCCAAATGTCCTAGGTGCGGATCGTACGCCCTTACTATGGAGAAGGGTAGGGAGTGCAAGGTTAGAAGAATTAGAGTAGGCCTGTAGGAGATTTATTCACTCCTGCCCGGCAAACTCCCCTCCGGAGATATCCCGGGAGAGAATCCCGTAGTTTCTGTCAAAATCAACGGTCATGTTGATCAAATTAGGACAGTTTTTCCCCAGAATTTCTTTCTTGAGTCTATAGGCAGCTCCCTTTTCTCCGGATTCAAGGTAAAGATTCTGAAGATCCATAGTCCGACTAACCATTATTTTGATTTCCTCTCCACATTTCCCGCATTTTACTTCAAAGGAAATGAAGCCTCTCCCTGCCCGAGCTGAGACGGATTTTTTCTCTTTCTTGGCAAAAAGCCTATCCCAGAATCCCATGCTTCCCACCTCCTCCTTGTTTAAACTTTCCCCCTGCTGCTACTTATCCCACCCCTTTGTCGAGAGAAGCTAGGAGTACCAAAACAGTCGAGCACCAAGGGTGATGAAGTTGGTATCTATGTCTTTGAGAGAGGGACTCGTCGGTTCATAGTAGGCATCCAGAATGAGGGAGAGAGGTCCAAGACCTATTTCCCGTCCTACCTGAAGAACATAGGTGGGATCGCTCCATTCCCCGGTCTCCGACGCCCATTTTAGGTAGGTTTTCTCTATCCCGGCACCAGCATAAAACCCGGTTCCCAGAATGTCGACCAGGAAAGAGAGCTTGGGGGTCAGACTATAGCTTAGGTCTCCCACCTTTGGCCGATAATCAACATCGGCATCCAGAATAAGCCACGTCACTTTGAAGCGAAGACCGCCAAGGAATGAGAGGTGACTTTGGTCAAAGTCAGTACCCTGTACATCCTTCAGGGCCACATGATAGCGACTGCCAATGCCCAAACCTACTCTCGCAAACGAAGACTTACTCAATCCCAGAACCAGAGCTAGTACTAGAGCACCAATAAGAAGTTTTCTCACGCCTTACCTCCCCCCATCTCGTTTCTCTGTCCGGCGAGAGCCTCTTTCCTGTATGGGTACGGCTCTCCGCCACATCTTTCTCCTCCGACCTACCCCTTCCTCACCAATCCAGAACACGAACCAGAGAATAACCATTATTTCATAATGAGACACGTGGGCGGCGGACTTCGATCATCGGTCATCACAGAAACCTGCTCAGTTCTGCTGAACCATAGACTTATATACCAGATCGACGGTGCATGTCAAAGTGCTCAGGAAGATCTTCTTTTGACAGGCTCCAGTCTCTTGGGTAGTATAGGAGAGTTCTTGCCGGGAGGCATCTCAGCGCCCGGAGGCACCTTCTTGGGGAGAACAAACAGGATTAGGAGAATAAAGGCGACAGGGATCTTCTAAGATGAAACTAGGCTTCGTTCAGTTTGAACCAGTTCTTGCTGAGAAAGAGAAAAATAGAGAAAGAATTGTGAGCTACGTTGGAGAGGCTCGCCAGGGGGGAGCCAATCTTCTGGTTTTCCCCGAACTTACCCTGAGCGGCTATTTTATGACTCGCGTTGAGCTAGAAAGACTCGCTGAAACTGTTCCCGGAGAAACAATTGGGGAAATTGCCAGAGCCTCGGAAGGCATTTCAGTGGTTGTTTCTTTGCCAGAAAAGGATGGGAAAAAATACTTTATTACCTCTGTCCTGGTAAGAGACGGCAGGATTGTGGGAAAATATAGAAAAACCCACCTTTTTGAGGAAGAAAAGCTGCTCTTCAACCCCGGCGATACGGGCTATGAAGTATTCAATTTACCCGAGGCGAAAGTCGGGCTTCTTATCTGTTATGATTGGTGGTTTCCAGAATCCGCGAGAACTTTGGCTTTGAAGGGAGCAGAAATTCTATGCTATTCCGCCTGTCTTATCAAGCCCCATGCTGTTGAAGCCATTGCCACGCGGGCAGTAGAGAACAGAGTTTTTGCAGTTCTGTCCAGCAGGGTAGGGGAAGAGAGGGGTGTGACTTTTCAGGGGCAGAGCCGGATTGCTAGCCCGAACATGGAAATACTGACAAGCGCCGGTGAAAAAGAGGAGACAATGGGAA
The DNA here is from genome assembly GCA_964471775.1 of uncultured Clostridia bacterium. Taxonomy (GTDB): domain Bacteria; phylum Aerophobota; class Aerophobia; order Aerophobales; family AE-B3A; genus SOJT01. Next base: position 1,023 of record CAYYHL010000073.1, on the reverse strand, counting down.
TAGTTGACATTGATCCGAGAAAGGCACATGACAAGAAGGTAATAGAGCTCTCGCACCTCTTTAAGGATAGAAGAGAAGATCTCTACTTTAGATAAGGCTCCGTTTGGCAGAAACAAAGCTACCTTGACTGCCTCTTTATGATCGCTCTCCCAAGATAGGCAAATGCTTGCCTAACCTCCTACTTCTTGGCCGCCTCCCCGCCTAAAATCGCCCTTGCCGGAACCAGGAGCCCAATGACAAGAAGGATAAGCCCGATGGTCATGAGCACAAGACCCGACGCGGATGCAATTGTAATCTCGTAGGCTAGATTACTACCCCAAACGATGACGCCAGGTACCAGAAATGCATACCAAGACCACTTCTCGCCCTTGCGGTAGCTATTTAGAACCATGAGGATACCAATGATAGACACTGCTACAGCCATGGCGGCCACTAGTCTGCTTGTCATTAGCTGCAAGTGTGCTGCTTTGGGACTGGCAGCTACAAAATCAGACCAGCTCTGTTCCGTGAATGTAGTGAAAGCAGGCGCGAGTACTGCTTTGGTTCCAAATACCCAAAGCAGTGCAATAACGAGTCCATAGACCGCCATAGCGAGCATCACTATCCAACCGACCTTTAGTGCTTTTGACTCCATCTCTTACCTCCTCATATGTTATTTTTGCTTCAGCGCCTTCCCCGCCACAAAATACCAGACTTTTTGACGCTTGAAGACTCTGGCCATTTAGACCCAGCTTTGGCTCTCGGCAAATACGGATTCAGTAAACGGTGAGTATACGAAGTTTTGACGTCCTGGGTGCCGAAGGGGGGAGTCGAACCCCCAAGGGGATAACCCCACAGCATCCTGAATGCTGCGCGTCTACCAATTCCGCCACTTCGGCATCTCTATCTTAGGGTGCTGGCAGGGATTTCGGCATGTCGATTTTTTGCTCGTTCCTTTTTTCTCCCCGTGGTGTCCATTCGTCTCCCTAGAACTTCTACTGCCTCAATTCTAGCTTTCCTGGCAGCCTTGTCAAGAGAAGCCCG
>CAYYHL010000072.1:0-8573 GCA_964471775.1 uncultured Clostridia bacterium | reverse complement strand
GAGGGCCAGGCATGCGGGAGATGCACATGATTACCTCTCTCATTTGCGGGATGGGCTTGGCCGAGACCACGGCTCTGGTAACTGACGGTCGCTTTTCCGGCTCTACCAGAGGTCCCTGTGTGGGCCATATAAGTCCGGAGGCAGCTGCCGGCGGTCCTATCGCTCTGGTTCAAGATGGTGATGTTATCGTCATAGACATTCCCCAAAGGAGGCTAGAACTGCGAGTTTCTCAGGATGAGCTGGCAAAAAGGAGAAGGAAACGGAAGCCTCTTGCGCCAAAGATTAACAAAGGTTTTCTTCATCTTTATTCCAAGATTGTTTCATCAGCTAACAAAGCTGCTGTCCTAGAAACGGGGCAAGGGGACCTGAAAGAATGAGAGAGAATGCGAAAAGAATAGAATATCCTAGAAGGAGGTAAGAGCATGGAAATTCAGAAGGCTTGTTTTTTCCGGGTACCCCCGGAGGTCTTTTATGGTATTGGTGCGGCAGAGAAAGTAGGAGAGCTGGCCAAGCCTTTTGGAAAGAAAGCCTTGATTGTGACGGATCCCGGGGTGTCCGGGGCTGGTCTGTTAGATGAGATAAAGGCTAATCTTAGATCATCCGAGATTCGGACGGAAATCTTCAATGAGGTGGAACCTAACCCCTCTGTGGAAACAGTGGAGAAGGGCCTCAAGGCTTTCAAAGACTTTGAGGGTGACTTTATTGTAGCAGTGGGAGGGGGAAGTCCTATGGATGTGGGAAAGGCTGTTGCTACCCTGTATACCAATGGTGGTAGAATCACGGACTATGAAGGGGTAGGCAAGGTCGAAAAGCCTTCCATCCCAGTCATAGCTATTCCCACCACAGCAGGAACAGGAAGTGAAGTTACCATCAACCTCGTAATTACCGATCGGCCAAATAGACATAAGTTCCCGGTCATTGACAAGAATATTGCTGCCAAGATAGCCATTGTCGATCCGGTGATGACCTTGACTTTGCCTCCTGCAATAACCGCTGCCACCGGTCTTGACGCCTTGACTCACGCTATTGAATCTTACACCTGTACCATCAGTCATCCAGTATCCGAGATCTTAGCCCTGGAGGGAATAAGACTAATGGGGGCGTATCTTCGGCAGGCTGTAGCCAATGGAAAGAATCTAGAAGCCCGGGATAAGATGATGACAGGTTGTCTTATGGCCAGTATGGCTTTCAGCAATACCCGCCTGGGCAATGTTCATGCCGCCAGCACACCTTTGGGTGGGTACTTTGACGTTCCGCACGGTGTGGCCAATGCCATTCTCCTACCCTATGTCATGGAGTTCAATGTTTTAGGGGATCCCAAGAAGTTCTCCCATATTGCTGAAGCCCTGGGTGAGGATATTTATGGCATAACCGAGCTGGAGGCGGCTTACAAGGCCCCTGAGGCGATAAAGAAACTCTCTGATGATGTCGGTATTCCCAAGAGCCTAAGAGCGGTGGGAGTTAAAGAGGAGGGGATAGAAGATATGGCCAAAGAGGCTATGACCAGCGGTAATATCCTGGTCAATCCCCGAGCGGCAGAATTAGAGGACATGATCAGCTTGTACAGGGCAGCCTATTAGCTGGCCGCCTTCTCCTGGTTTGAAGGAAGCAGACAAGAGGGATTTCGTGATCGCACCCGGTTATGAAAGACGTGAGACGGGCAAGTCATGGAGGAAAAAATGAGTTTCTCAAAGATGAATCTTGAAAACAAAGTAGCCATAGTTACTGGTGGATCTCGAGGTCTGGGTCGGGGAATGGCTTTAGCTCTGGCCGAAGCAGGAGCAGATCTCGTGGTGGCCAGTCGAACTCTGACTGCCCTGGAAAAGGTGGCAAATGAAATTAGAGCACTGGGAAGGAAATCTTTGGCTATAGAGTGTGATGTAAGCAATGTAGAAGATATCCGGAGAATGGTGCAGCTCACCAAAGATGAGATGGGAAGGATCGACATTTTGGTTAATAATGCAGGAACCATTGTGATAAGAGAGGCCCTGGAGCTGGGAGAAGAAGACTGGGATCCCGTCATAAACACCATTCTTAAAGGTTCTTTCTTCTGCGCCCAGGCGGTAGCCAGGGTGATGATCGAGCAGAAAAAAGGAAAGATCATTAACATCGGTTCCTTAACCTCCAAAATAGGTATTCCCGGCAGAATTGCCTACGTGGCCAGCAGAGGGGGGATATTGCAGCTTACCAAGGCTCTGGCAGTGGAATGGGCCAAATACGACATTAATGTTAATGCTATTGGCCCAGGCTATTACGAAACCCAGCAGACAGCTCCTCTTTTTGCTGACAAAGCCTGGACTGAGAGGGCCTTAAAGAAGATACCTCTGGGAAGATTTGGCACGGCCGAGGATCTCGCAGGGGCAGTGGTATTTCTCTCTTCTGATGCCTCGGATTACATTACCGGCCAGATGATCTTCGTTGATGGAGGTTGGCTGGCCATGTGAGATGGAGAATAAATTTCGGGGGAGATGGTAGAATGAAGGCAGCAGTATGGCTGGGAAAGGATAAGCTTGTGGTCAGGGAGGTGGAGAAACCATCTGCCGGGCCAGGAGAAGCCATTATCAGGGTGAAGTGGGCTGGTATCTGTGGGACAGATTTGGCTGTTTATGCGGGGAAACTTTCCCGAGCGAAGCCTCCTCTAATTCCGGGTCATGAGTTTTCAGGAGAGATTGTCGAGGTTCCCGAAGAAAATCCGTGGGGCCTGAGAGAAGGTGATGCGGTAGTTGCAGAACCCCTGCTTCCCTGTGAGAGGTGCTACGCCTGCCGGACGGGGATGTACAACGTGTGTGAGAACTTTGCCATAGTGGGCGTTGATGCTCCCGGCTCCTTTGCTGAATTTGTCAAAGTCAAGGCAAGGAATGTCTATCGCCTTCCTTCCAATATTTCTCTGGATCTGGCATCTCTTACAGAACCCACAGCAGTAGCGCTTCGTACTGTCCAAAGATCGGGCATGAAAGTGGGCGATTCGGTAGTCATTTTGGGCGGAGGGCCCATTGGTCTACTGATTGCTGAGCTGGTCAGGATAGGTGGAGCTCTGCCAGTAATCATCTCGGAGATTAGCTCCTACCGGGCGAATCTTGCTCGGAATCTGGGCTTTGAGGTTGTGGTTCCGGCCATGGATGAACTGGAAAAGAGAGTCAAGGCTCTGACACGGGGTCGGGGAGCCGATGTGGTTTTTGATGCAGTGGGAGTTCCAGTAGCTGCATCTCAGTTTACTCGTATCTCGAGAATTGGCGGCAGAATCGCTGTGGTAGGTTTATACAAGGAACCCAGCCCCGTGGATTTGAAAGAGGTGTGCTTTCGTGAACTAACTATAACCGGTTCTCGGGTCTACCGCTATCCTGACTTCGAGAAAGTGTTGGATATTATTTGGAAAGATTCAAATCGTTTCTCTTCAATAATCACGGAAAAAATGGAACTAGACGAGATAGAAAGAGGTCTCAGGTTGTTGAATGAAGGAAGGGCAATGAAAGTTTTGATCCATCCTTCATGAGGAACCCGGGGGGATGCCCTTTGGGCTGAGAAACGCAACGTACAGCCAGGTCGCCAGATAAGTCAGTAGCTTCCATGCGAAGGGAGAGAACCAATGAGATTGGAGGACAAAATAGCTGTGGTCACCGGAGGTGGGCGGGGCTTGGGAAAGAGCATCTGTCTTACCTTAGCCAGGGAGGGTTGCTCTCTGGTGGTGAGCGACATAGATGCTCAATCTGCCCGGAAGGTAGCGTGCGAGATCAAGAAGATCGGCTCGGAGGCTTTAGCTCTAGGCGTGGACGTCACCTCTCGGAGTCAGGTAGATACACTTATGAGGGTTGCCGCCAAAGATTTCGGGGGAGTAGATATTCTTGTTAACAATGCGGGCATCTGCTGGATGGGAAAAGTGGAAAACATGACGGAGGCGGATTGGGATAGGGTAATGGCAGTGAATCTTAAGGGTACTTTTTTGTGCTCCAAGGCGGTGATAAAACTCATGAAAGGGAAAGGATGGGGAAGAATTGTCAATATGGCCTCAGCTGCTGGAAAGACAGGCGGAATTATGGTTGGGGCCAATTATTCGGCCTCCAAGGCCGGAGTTATGTGTTTTACTAAGTCCTTGGCCAGGGAACTAGGCCCCCATGGAATTACCGTTAACGCTGTAGCACCCGGACTTATGGACACTGATATGACCAGACCTTTCCCCAAAGAGGGCGTGTCATCCACCCTCAAGAGTCTGCCTTTAGGGAAGAAGGGCTCGTGTGAGGATGTAGCAAGGGCTGTACTATTCCTGGTTTCAGAGGATGCTGGCTATATTACGGGGGAAACTCTGGATGTGAACGGCGGAATGGTGATGGACTAAGATCTCGCTGCATTCTAGGAACTCCAAGAATAGGTTCGCGTCGTAGGGCAGAAGGACCGGAGAAGTAAGCTTGGTCAGTCAGACGGAGGTTATTTCTACCCTATCGAACACCGCCCAGGTCGTTCCCGTGTAATTGGGCCCGAGCCGCTTCAAGATTTCAGTCTTCCGCAGCTAGAGATGCCGGACTGGGCTTTAACGATAGCACGTAGTTGTCACCGATGCGCTCAGCCGCTTCCTCGGGGTCGGCCCATGGACTTATAGAAATCTTGCGTGGATTGGGAATGCTCTTCAGAATATAGATTTTTGTTATGTAGCGGCTCACAACAGCCGTAGTAAGCCAATCCGAATCGTTCCAGCCAACGTTTTTCATACTGCAAAGTAAACTCCTCGTGCATCTCGGGTGAAACCCCTGCGAATATCTGGGCCGCAGAACATGCCCACATGTCAATAGCACGGACATGCGTGCCGCCAAAATCAGCCTGAGGCAACTCATTCGTAAGTCCAAAGCCCCCTGAACCAATACGATGAGGACCGTTTTCAATGTAAGAACATCCAATTCTTCGTATTGATCTAGGCGATAAAGCCATGCCTCTGTCAAACGTTCCATTATTTGATGCACAAACCTTGGACGCGTTGCCAGGTGGGTGAGCGATTTCTCTACTCCCAACCACTGGACCAGACGTGTCAAATCATATCATGAGGCAACCCCAGTTGGAGGTTGACTTAGACCTGGGGCGTGTTATAATCATAGTATGACCGCATCATCTAGTCATTCCCACACAACCGATCGACCAGACTCCTATTTGGAGACCTAACATCTGGCCTAAATATGGACTGAATGATTTGCGCACTCGACGATGCTATCCAAAAATCCGGGGGATGGAGCCCTCATACCTTTGCTTCCTGCAGCTCTACGTGCGGACCAGAATTTAGGTTCTAACGAAGCTGAGTATGTGGAAAGACCCATTACGCATCAAGCTTCCCAAGTATTGAGGGGCAACACTCGCAGATGCTCAAATGAAACCAACTGTTTTTCGCTTCGGGACCTCCTAGCGAGGAACAGGTGAAGCCGAGTTAGCTCTTCAAAGTCGGACAACCAAGATTCTTGTTCTAGAGGGGTTCAATCCTCAGAAGAAACAGTCTTAGTCCCGACTGTCAAAACGGAGTAATCATTTGAGAATGAGACCAACTTGGATTTTGAGGGAACTACTGCCCCCAGTGCATTGAGCCGGCAGAGCTTTGTTATGAAATAGCTCTTGTCAGAAGAGGAATGATAACTATCGGAGGCACTGCATATAGTAAGATAGAGAAAAATCTTGGTTCGAAATGAGAGAATCTGAAGAAGGAGCGAAAAACCATGGAAGCTTACCTGGGAGGCACGAAAAAGAGAACAAGACAAAACGGAGGTAATCCAGATGAAGAATGGCTGCTGGGAAGGGAAAGTGCTCTACCTTGACTTGTCGACAGGCAAGATCACTCGTGAGCCAATAAGGGACGATATTAGGAGATTCTTAGGGGGTAGAGGAGTAAACAATTGGCTACTTTTTAGGCACATAGATCCAGAGGTATCTCCTCTTGATCCAGAAAATGTGCTTGTGCTTGGGACTGGGACTCTTGTTGGGACTTCTACGCCAGGGGCTAATAGAATGAACGTGGTTTCAAAGAGTCCAGTAACCAATGGGCTAGGCTCGTCTAGCGTTGGCGGTGCGTTTGCCCCCACCCTCAGATTTGCCGGGTATGATCATTTGGTTCTTACGGGAAAAAGCAAAGGATTATGCTATGTATACATAGATAGCAACAACGTAGAGATAAGGGATGCATCGCACCTTAAGGGGAAGACTACAAGCGAGACAGAGAATCGTATAAGACATGAGCTGGGAGGCAACGACGTGTCGATAGCTAGCATTGGTCCAGCTGGCGAGAATCTAGTTATGGCGTCCTGTATTATTGTGGATCGGGGTCGAGCTGCAGGTAGATGCGGATTAGGAGCGGTAATGGGCTCAAAAAACCTTAAAGCGGTAGTTGTTAGAGGATCGGGGGCAATTACCGTGGTGGACAGTGAGAAATTCACTCAAGTGGTGAATAGGATCTTGGAAAGAGTTAAGAATACAAGGAACCTCCAGATAGTAGAGAAATATGGTACTCCTGGGGTGTCTGGTTTCGTCGAGGCAATCAAGAACTTTCAGGATGAATATTTCCCGAATGTGGCAGAGAGAATTCGGTCCCAAGTCATATCTTACATGCGGCCCGGCGAGGGTGAAACAAAGATTGCGCGATGTTGGAATTGTCCCATTGGGTGTGCCAAGTATTACAAGGTCGAAGATGGAGCCTATGCGGGCACCGAATGTGGAAAACTTGAATATAATAGCCTGACCGATTTTTGCTATAAACTCGGTATCTATGATGCAGCTCCAGCAATCAGAGCACATGCACTTTGCACTGAGTATGGTTTGGATATTGATAATGCAGCGGGTGTAATAGCCTGGGCATTCGAGTGTTATGAGAGAGGACTGATATCAAGCCAGGATACTGGCGGGCTTGAGCTCGAATGGGGAAACCATAAGGCTGTCATGGATCTTCTTCGTAAGATGACTTTCAGGGAAGGTTTTGGAGATATCCTCGCACATGGTAGCAACAAGGCTTCTCAAATAATTGGTAGGGGCAGCTCGAAGTACTCTTTTAGCGTAAAGGGACAGGAGCTCAAGGAAGCCATCCGGGGGTGGAAAGATTATGCTCTAGCCATCGTGGTATCCGAAAGAGGCGGAGCACACACTAGGGGCGCACCTCAGGTAGACTCGCTTCCAGAACTGTTTACTCCCCAAGTCATAAGCGAAATGTTCGACCCTTCAGCAGTGGGGGGACCTACTAGCTACGAAGGGAAGGCAAACATGGTTGTATATTACGAGAAGCTTCACGCAGTGCTCGACAGTCTGGGCATATGCTTTTTCATAAGTAAGTGGATAGACCCTAATCTTCCTGGGCCGGATGAGTATTCTAAACTTTTTTCAGCAGCTACCGGTATAAACGTGTCATCTCAGGAGCTAATGAACGCCGGCGAGCGGATCCACAACATGGGGAGGGTCTTCAATATCTTATCTGCAGGATTCAGCAGAAAGGATGACTACCCTCCTGAAAGGCTGATGAAAGAGCCAATCAAGTCCGGTGAATTAAAGGGAGAGCGGTTAGATAGAAGAGCATGGGACAAGATGCTTGACGAATACTATGATCTTCACGGTTGGGATAGATGTACGGGTTGGCCAACGACAGAAAGATTGCGGGAACTCAAGCTTGGAGAGACGGAGGCGACCCTACGCAGGGTGAGGCAAAACAAACGTGATTAGCGGCGGGGTCGACCGGAATCTCGAAGTGGACTGCAAAGGGATTGGAGACTGTTTTAGGCTTGCGTCACAGAGGTAGCACTATCGATGCTTTATGATTGATTAAGAGATCGGATGGGACACTAGGAGAGTAGTCACCTCCCGCAATAGCTTATGGCTCCCAGGAACGGTAAGGTATTTGCCTGGTGTCGCGAAAGCAATGTCAGTTGATTTAGATCGGGGGGGTTGACTTATCCGAACAGCCTCGTACAATGATAGTATCATTATGTCATCTAACAATGTCGCTATGCACAAAGAATTCATGCATGAAGGACGCATCCGTAAGGGTAGCCTCTCTCGGGCAATAATGGAGAAAATCATTCGTGCAATCAAGACAGGTGGGCTAGAAGCAGGCGATAGAGTTCCTCCTATATCTGAACTTGCTAGGAGCTTGAATGTGGGTCAGGGCTCAATTAGAGAGGCATTAAGACAGATGGAAGCTTTGGGAGTCATAAGGATAGAGCACGGAAGGGGAATATTTGTTGAGAAGGTAGATATTGGCTCGGCAGTGCAGGAACTAAGGACCTTTTTGACATTGAGAAAGCCAGACATTCTCCATTTGATGGAGGCCAGAAAAACCCTGGAAAATGCAATTGTGAAACTGGCAGCTGAGAGGGCTTCTAAGGAAGAGATTGCAGAACTGGGAAAAATAGTGAAAGGAATGAAGTCGAAGATTGGCAGCCCGGGTGAATTTATTCAAAGCGATTTCGACTTCCATATGAAGCTGGCGGAGTTTTCCAAAAATCCACTCTACCCTACTATCCTCGACTCCATACGAAATATTTTTTTGGAAGAGCAAAGGGCAGTGGTCAAATTGCCTAGTGCTGCTGAGAGGGCAACCAATTATCACGTGAGAATATATC
>CAYYHL010000071.1:0-8777 GCA_964471775.1 uncultured Clostridia bacterium | reverse complement strand
TTGTACACAATGGTCTGGCCCTGTGAATTCTTCTTCCGGGCGTTCTGTCCGGGGTCTCGGAAAGACTCTGGCTGTTTTACTTGTTCAAAGCGAGACATAGATCCTTTTTCATCCATGGTCTCTTTACCTCCCCGGCACTTTTAGTCGTGCCATTAAGTCATCGTCAGAATAAGCCGAGCCGAGGTTTGCCACTATGCCTCTCGTTTCGTTGGTAAGATGTGAGGATTACGAACCTCAGAGAGTTTATAATTCTGCAAAGAAAGCGATTTCTCTCATTGGAGGGATAGAGCAGCTCATAAGACCAGGTGACAGGGTTCTCCTCAAAATAAACCTTCTTTCCGCCTCCTCCCCTGAAAAGGCCATTATTACTCATCCTTCGCTGGTAGGAGCAATGGTAAGGCTCCTCAGAGAAAAGGGAGCTGTCACGTGGGTCGGAGATGCCTCCTCCACCGGGGGGATGGGATCAGATCTTCGGCGAGGAGATGCCTTTGATGTGGGCGGCATTCGGGAGGTTGTGGAAAAGGAAGGAGGCGAGATAGTTAACTTCAACCATCGCGGATACAGAAGACTCCAGGTCCCGGAGGCCAAAAGACTTACCGAAATTAACCTGGCCAAGCCAGTACTCGAGGCTGACGTCGTGGTTTCTCTCCCGAAACTTAAGACCCATGAACTCACCTTTCTTACCGGGGCAGTAAAGAATTTCTTTGGATGTGTACCCTCGGCTGATCGTTTTAAAGCTCATCGACTGAGCAAGGGGAGGGAATTTGCCGAGGCGGTGGTGGACATCTATTCAGTTTGTAGACCAAGACTGGCACTCATGGATGCAGTGGTAGCTATGGAAGGGGAGGGTCCTTCAGCCGGGGACCCCACTAATATAGGAGCCCTTCTCGCCTCCTTTGACTGTGTGTCCCTGGATGTGGTAGCTTCGCAGCTCACCGGTTTTAGACCCGAGGAAATCCTCACCTCAGTAGATGCTATGGAGCGTAGGATAGGAGCCCGGGAGCTGGAAGAAGTGAAGACGGTAGGGGAAGAGCTGAAGAGCCTCGTAAAGAGAGATTTCAAGAAGCCAGTTCTTTACCGAAGCTCTGCGGTTCGCTCGCTGCGTCGGCTACTCACCCCCCTGGGCATAAGTATTTTTAGAGTCTTCCCTCAAATTAGTGAGTCCAGATGTTCCCGATGCGGCCTGTGTGAGGAAAAATGCCCCGTAGGAGCTATCAAGCTGAATCCCTTACCTCTCATTGACTACAAGGAATGCATTCAGTGTTTCACTTGTCATGAGTTCTGTCCTGAGGGGGCCATTGAGCTGAAGCGCTCCTGGATTGCCCGCCGATTGCAAAGAGGATAGCTACGTTGGGTCTCACCCCACAGATTTACCTGCCTGCAGGGTCTTCCCTCAAGGGAACATTTCCCAATTTCCAGCGTCTAAATATGATGAGGTAGTGATCTTGAAAACTAAGAGCAAGAAAGGAGGTGTTAAGTGACAAAAAGAACGCTAACAGCGCTTCTTGGTGGAATACTGCTTCTTACAGGAGTGTCTTCAGCCCTTGCCCTGGATACTAAGCACAAAGCGGGACTTGAGGAAAGAGTGCGCGAGGGACCAAGGTATCACCCATTTCGTCGGCCCCTCAGGGACAAATTTGTCCCCTGGGATAGAGGATACTGGCGAGATCTTAAGTTAGATTTTGACAAGGAAACCCGCCATCTTTATCGCCAGCTCCTAGGGAAAGAAAGAGAGCTGCGGGAACTTCTCCGCGAAAGCTGTCCCGATTCCACCAAAATCCATATGTTGATAGATGAGATAGTCTCTATCTGGGCCGAAATTCAAAAGGAGATAGTTGATACACATCTTGGCCTCAAGGAGAAATTTGATATGCGGGGATGGGTTTCTTTTCCTCCTGCCTTTGGATGTGGTTTTTGGATGAAGAGGAGGTCATTCCCTCCTCTGTATGGGTACTGGTGGTATTGGGGAGAAGATTGTCCCTTTTCTCCTTTTGAATAAATGCTATAATCGGGATAGCTCCGTGCCGTAGGCTGGGAAGGGATTTTATCTCGGACTCATCTAAGAGAGGCATGATAGCGGAGAAGGCAGTTTATGAAACCTTCCGATGAAGAGCTGGTGGACAGGTTCAGATCAGGAGACGAGGATAGTTTTCGCATTCTGGTAGAAAGACACTCTGCTCGCATCTTTAGCATAGCCTGCAGGACAGTAAGGGATAGAAATCTAGCGGAGGATATTTCTCAGGAAGTCTTCCTGCGCGTGTATCGTTTTCTGGACGGCTTTAAGAAGCAATGCCATTTTTCCACCTGGCTTTATCGCATCACGATCAATGTTTGTTTTAACGCTCAAAGAAAAAGAAAAGAGGAGCCGAAGGTGCTTATTCCTTCTTGGGAGGTAACCAATGTGGGGAGCAATCCCGGGAACCCCCAGCTAGAGGATGAATCTTTTTCTCCCCAGAAGACCTTGGAGAAAAAGGAGCTCACCACAAAGATTAAGTCTGCCATTGATTCTCTCCCTGAGGTTTTGAAGATGACCTTTATTCTAAGGGAATTTGAGGACCTGTCCTACAGAGAACTGGCAAAGGTCCTACGATGTTCTGAAGGGACCGTAAAGTCAAGACTATCCCGGGCAAGGGAGACTCTTCGCCAGAAGCTTGCGGTGTATCTGAGCGAAGGGCGCTAAAGACTAGTGGGAGGAAAAAATGAATTGCAGGAGAGCAAGGAAGAGACTTTCCCCTTATCTGGACCAGGCTCTTGGGGATAAGGAGAAACTAGAGCTGGAAAGGCATCTTGAGGATTGTTCTTCCTGTGCCCATATTCTTCGGCAGCTAGAGAGAATGCACAGCCTGGTTCAGAAGATACCGATAGAGAAGCCTCGTCCTGCATTTTACGAGGGTCTCTACCATCGTCTTTCCCAGGAGGAAAAGGCTCCGCGGGAACGACTCTTCCGGGTAGGATACCTCTGGCCAGTATTTCCTATGTTGCGCTTGAGAAGAGTAGCTGCTACTGTGGCTATTCTTTTGACTGTGTTCGGATCTTCATTCTATCTTTGGAGATCGCTCTCAGTTCCTGAGATAACCCTGACGGCCTTCGACGAGGAATACCTTCAATCCAGGCAGATGATTCCTTTGACTGATGAGCTAATTCTCCCAATCTCTGGTGAGAGGGAATAGAGAGAAAGGATTTTCTATGAGCTTCAAGCTTCACCAAATTGTCTTTTTCAGTCTGCTCGTTTTCCTTTTTTGCACGCTGGGGTGGGTTTCCCCGATGTGGGGGATTGAGCCTCATGAGATCCTCAGTCGCTCCCTAGAGGCTCAATTTCAGCTTGACCTTGAGGGCATCAAAAGGGCTGAGTTTCACACACGTCAGGAGGACTCCGTCCTTACCGCGCGCTTCATCCGTTTGGGACCAGATTTTAGTTACCTTCTGTATGTATCTCCTTCCGGGCTCAAAGGAAGGATGATTCTTGATGACGGCAGCTCGCGCAAGGACTATATACCCCATAAGAAGAAGCTAAGAGTTTATCCCTCTTTGAATTCGAGCCCCATGGAACAGGAGCGGCGGAAAAACCTTGATCTACTAGCCGCCAACTATACAATCTCCCGGCAGGGAGATGAATTCATCCTGGGAAGGCCGTCCTACGTTATCTCTGTCATCCCGAAGTCTCCGGGCAATCCTCGACTCGACATCTGGATAGATAAGAAAACCTATTTTCCCCTGAAAAAACAGAGATACAACGCGGAAGGGAAACTGATCGTCTCCTCTTCCTTCATTCCCTTTAATTTGAGGAAAGAAGTGTTCAGAAAAAGGGTCTACCAGAGTGTTCGACGGATACGGGGAAAAAGAAAAGCTGCCCTGTCGCCTCATTCCCACACCCTGGATGAGGTTGGGAGAATTGTAAAATACCATCTGAGGGTGCCTGAGTATCTACCTCGTGGCTATATTCTACGGGGGGTGGATCTCTTGGATGAGGGGAAGACGGTAAAACTGACCTATACCAATGGCCTGGGGGTGATTTGTTTCTTTCAAAGACCCAGGGTTAATATCAAGATGAGAAGCTTCGAAAAACTAAGGTTTGGAAATTTGGAGGGCAAGCTTAGAGCAAGAGAGGATGAAAAGACCCTTGTTTGGAACAAGAGCGGGATGACTTTTATTCTAATGGGGGACATATTAAAGAAGGAACTTAGCAGAATAGCGGAATCCGTGAAGTAAGATCGGCTCCTGAGAAGACGCTGTCAAGAGCTCTGCGCAACTTTGAGCCCATGGAACAGGTACCGCAACCCCGTGGTTGCTCTTTTTTTTCTATCTAATATAATACCGATGAGGAGTCTCAAGAGAGGCCCTTGGACATCGGGGCTACTGTCGTCTGAGGCGAGGGAAAAGGTGGAAATAGATGCCGGAGCTGCCAGAAGTAGAAACGATCAGGAGAGATCTGGAGGAACAAGTTCGAGGCAAAAGGATAGAGAGGGTGATCATAAAGAATGAGAAGTCGGTGAAGGTTCCCTCTCCTCGAGAATTCATTCAGAAAATGGAAAGAAAAGTGCTTGATGAGATGCATCGCAGGGGAAAATACCTCATCCTTGGCCTAGATTCGGAGGATACCCTGGTTCTGCACCTTGGCATGACCGGAAGGCTCATCTATTCCAAGGCCGGGGAGGAAATTGACTACAGCCGGGTGGTTTTTCTCCTGGAGAACAATGCTCAGCTTAGCTTCACGGACGTACGTGGTTTTGGCGGCTTGTGGTTCGTTCCCGATGAGAAATTTGAAGAAGTGCTTCCGACTCTGGCGAGTCTGGGTCCAGAGCCCCTGGAGACGGACTTTACTCTGGAGAAGTTCAAGCAGCTTCTCAAGGATAAAAAGGGCAAAATCAAGACGCTTCTGATGGATCAGAGCTTCATTGCGGGGGTCGGCAACGTGTATGCACAGGAGGCTCTTTTTCTTTCCGGGATTCACCCCACCCGCGGTCCTTCGTCCTTACTTGACCGAGAAATAGAGAAGCTTTACCATAACCTCGTAGATGTTTTACGGGAAGCTATTTCATACCGCGGTTCATCAATTAACAACTACGTTGATCTGGTTGGCAGACAGGGTAATTATGAGCCTCAGCTCAGAGTCTACGGGCAGGCAGGTTCGAGTTGCCCTCACTGTGGACACGTTATAGAAAGAATGGAAGTGGGGGGAAGAGGGACTTACTTTTGCCCACGGTGTCAGAAATGAAAGAGCCTCTGCAATAATTCGGAATGCGAAGGAGGGTTTTTATGTCCAGGAACCTTACTAATTCGAGATATCTCGCAGGTCACAAAAAAAAGATTCTTGTTCTAGGTGTGGCGGCGGCTCTTTCAGCTGCTCTCGCTACGGGCCTTCTGGTGGGAGGAACCTCGTTTTCTGAGGTGAAGGGTCTAGAAGGGCCTATTTATGGAGAAAGTGTGGAATCTCATCCCATTGATCCTCAGAGCCTTCAGGGAAAGATCATCGCGGCAGTGGAAAGGGTGACTCCGGCGGTAGTAGGTATTAGTGGGAGAATTCGGATGGAAACTCCTGCATACGGTCGGGGAAGCCAGTTCTTTCGGGAACCGTTTGAAGATTTTGAAGATTTCTTCAGGCGCTTTTTTGAACAGTTTCCTCGGAAAGAACAGAGGGAAAGGCAGCCTGTGGGCTCCGGGATGATTATCAGTAGTGATGGTTATATCCTTACCAATGCGCATGTTATTCGTCAGTTGGACAAAGACGATCTCTGGGTAACGCTGCCCGAAGGGCGGGATCTCAAAGCAGAGCTCTTGGAAGCCCATGAGGAATCGGATATTGGTGTGCTCAAGGTTGAAGCCCAAGATCTGCCAGTAGTAACCTTGGGGCATTCCGAGGATCTCAAGGTGGGAGAGTGGGTTATTGCCTTAGGCTATCCCTTTGGAGCAACGCTTTCTCAGCTAAAGAAAGAATATGCACCTACTGTTACTGTAGGGGTGATTAGCGCTACCGACAGGACCATACAGGCAGGAACAAGAGGAAGATCAACGACTTACACGGGTCTCATCCAGACTGACGCCTCTATCAATCCTGGTAACAGTGGGGGACCTCTGATCAACATCTATGGGGAAATTGTTGGAGTCAACACGGCTATCTTGAGCACCTCGGGCGGGTCCATTGGCATCGGTTTTGCTATTCCCATAGATAAAGCCAAGAGACTTCTCGACAGTCTAGTTCGCTATGGTGAGATCAGACGACCCTGGATTGGTATCTACATGCAGGAACTCACTCCGGAGCTTGCCGAGAAATTTGGAGTAGATAAAGGTATTCTGGTGGCAGATGTGGTAGAAGGGAGTCCCGCCGGTAGGGCCGGCATTGAGGCAGGAGACGTTATACAGAAGGTAAATGGTAAGCCGGTTGACTCAAGTTTGGATTTAAAGGAGGAAGTCCTTAAGACAGAGATCGGTGAAGAGATCACCTTAACCCTGATAAGAAAGGGTGCGGAGATGGATATCACCTTTTCTACGGGCCAGGAGCCAGAAAAACTAGTTCAGATAACCGGAGAGAGCCTGAGCGAGAAACTCCTTGGAATTCAGGTTCACTCCGTTAATCCCGAATTGGAAAAGGAGTACGATCTGAGAGAAGGAGAGCAGGGAGTACTGGTCACGAGTGTGGAGCCGGGGGGCCCGGCGGCTCGAGTCGGGATCGATCCCGGCGATGTGATAAAGTCAGTGGTGATAGAATCAATGGGTGAAGTGAACGTCAGGAGTGTTGAAGAACTTGAGGAAGCCATGAAGAACCTGATACCGGGCGATCCAGTGCGACTTCGAGTGCGCCATGGGATATGGGAAATGGCGGTTTGGGTTCCCACTCGAAAATAATGCTCGTTTTTGCAGGATAAACTCATCTTTTTGTATGAACAATTCTCTCAAGCTGCGCATAGAAAATAACCTGAAGAAAACACTTCAGGAGGCCAGGGATTCAGGACTTCTCTCCTGGAAGGACCTTCCTCCTGTGTTTATCAGTCAGCCCAAAAGGGAAGAGTGGGGGGATCTTTCTACCAATCTTCCCTTTCTTCTTTCTGGGAGGGGAGGTCGTTCTACCCCAGAGATAGCCGAGATCCTCATTGCTTCTTTGCAAAAAGAGAAATTCCTCTCCCGGGTGGAGTTCGCTCCCCCCGGATTTATTAACCTTTCTATCTCACCCAGCTACTTACACCAAACTGTTGAAAAGATTCTTACCCAGAAAGACGAGTTTACTCGGTTCTCATATGGAGAGGGAAGAAGGGTACAGGTAGAATTTGTTTCCGCCAATCCTAGTGGTCCTCTTCATGTAGGGCACGGCAGAGCTGCTGCGGTGGGCGATAGTCTAGCGAATATCGTCTCCAAACTCGGCTACCAGGTCCAGAAAGAGTATTACATCAACGATGTTGGAGGACAGATTGAAAGACTTTCCCGCTCTGTCTGGGCTCGTCTTGAGGAGTTGGAGGGAAGAAAAATATCCTTCCCGGAAGATGGCTACAAGGGAGACTACGTGATTGAAATAGCCAGGAAGGCAAAAGATGAGCTGGGTGACAGGCTTCGTGCATCCGGGAGATTGTCCCCGAAGACCATGAAGCTTCTGGCTGATTTTGCGGTAGGAAAGATTCTGGACGGGATAAAAGAAGATCTAGTCAGCTTTGGAGTAAAATATGATAGCTGGGTAGCCGAATCCAGTTTTCATAAGGGGAACCGGGTATCGGAAGTCCTCTCTGACCTAAAGGATAAAGGCTTCGCCTACGAAAAGGAGGGGGCCCTCTGGTTTAAGACCTCGCACTTTTTTGAGAACGAAGAGGATAGGGTATTGAGGCGGAAGGCTGGTGAGTACACGTATTTTGCCAGCGATATTGCCTATCATCAAGGCAAATTCCAGCGAGGTCTGGATTGGGTCATTGATATCTGGGGAGCGGATCACATTGGTTATGTTCCCCGCATGAAGGCAGCTATTCGGGCCTTAGGATATCCTGAAGATTCTCTCAGGGTCATCATCTATCAACTGGTCAGTCTGAAAAGGGGACAGAAGAGAATCTCCGTTTCTACTCGCCAGGGAGAGTTCATTCCCCTCTCCCAGGTTCTAGAGGAGGTAGGGAAAGACGCCGCTCGGTTTTTCTTTCTCACCCGCACCTGGGATTCTCATCTGGATTTTGACCTGGAACTGGCCAAAAAGGAGACCCCGGAAAACCCCGTTTTCTATGTTCAATATGCTCACGCTCGCATCTCAAGCATATTGAATAAAGCTGGAAATAGGGGGATAAAGATACCTTCTTCTTCCAAGGTGAGACTGGACCTTCTGGTGACCCCCGAGGAAAGAAAGCTAATGAGGGAACTCTGTCTTTTGCCTGATATGATCAAAGAAGCTGGGGAGAGCCTGGAGCCTCACAGACTTACCGCATGGCTCCAGACTGTAGCCAGCACCTTCCACCAGTTCTACACCCTTCACCAGGTCATTGGAGAGAATGAGGATCTTTCCTCAGCCCGCCTGCTCTTAGTTAAGGCCGTCCAAATTGCCCTTCGAGATGTCCTGAATCTGTTGGGAATATCTACACCAAAAACAATGTAGATCGAGCTCGGGGCCGATACCATGAAGAGAACCGGAATTGCCGATCTTCCCCTTCATTATGGTAAATCTCCTTCTTGGCTATTTTCCCGTATGAGGAAGTTAGCCAGAGAGATTACTCTAGGGGTGGTGAAGGAACACGGACCTGAAGAGATGCTCCGAAGACTCTCCGATCCCCTGTGGTTTCAGGCCTTCGGCTGTGTCCTGGGATTTGACTGGC
>CAYYHL010000070.1:1911-8818 GCA_964471775.1 uncultured Clostridia bacterium | reverse complement strand
TTTCTGAAGTGACATTGGGGACATGCGTGCCGTCCAAGACGGGAAGAGGGTTCCTCTGGAGCAAGGGAAAATCCCGCCGAGATACCACTTGACCGGTCTAGATTCTTTGGTATCTTAAGCTAAATACGCATCGAGAGGATTGATGAAGCTGGGAGATTTTGATTACAATCTTCCGAGGAACTTGGTGGCTCAAGAGCCTTCCTATCCCAGGGATAGCTCTCGTCTTCTGGTGCTCTGGCGAGAAAATGGAAATATGGCTCACCGAGGATTCAGCGAACTCCCACATTTTCTGAGGAAAGATGATGTGGTTGTCTTGAACAATACCAAAGTTATTCCGGCCAGACTTAAGGGAAGAAAGAAGAGGACCGGAGGAAGAGGGGAGATTTTTCTTCTGGAAAGGAAAACGGAGTCTGTCTGGACTTGTTTGTTAAAGCCTGCCCGCAGGCTAAAAGAGGGATGCGAGATCTATTTTCCCCCAGCGAAGCTCAAGGCACAGGTTTTGGGGAATGATGGAGAAAACCAGCACCTAATTGAGTTTGAGCCATCGGAAGGACTGGAAGAAATCATGGCTCAGATTGGAGAAATACCTCTTCCTCCCTATATAAAAAGAGAAAAGGGACCAACATCCCAGGATGTAGAAGCCTACCAGACGGTTTATGCTAAGCACGAGGGGGCCGTGGCAGCTCCTACGGCGGGACTGCATTTTACATCCAGCCTGCTGAATGAGATTAAGAAGAGAGGAATAGAGCTGGTGGAAATTACCCTGCACACGGGATGGGCCAGCTTCAAATCCCTCAAAGGCCCCCAGATAGAGAAAAACAGAATTGCTAGAGAATATTTTCGCATCACCCCCTCAGCGGCCCTGAAGATTAATGAAGCAAGAAAAAAGGGAGGGCGGGTAGTAGCGGTAGGTACGACGACTGCCCGGGCTCTAGAGACCAGGGCTCGAGGATCGGGAGAGGTCTCTTCCGGCGAGGGATGGACCAACCTTTTCATCTACCCAGGATATGAGTTCCGGGTAGTGGATGCACTGATTACCAATTTCCATATGCCCAGATCTTCTCTTTTGCTTCTTGTGGCTGCTTTTGTGGGAAGACAAAGACTCATGGCAGCCTATGAGGAAGCCGTAGAGAATCACTATCGCTTCCTCTCCTTTGGAGATGCTATGCTGATAATCAGAAACACAAACGATGCAGTTTCGGTTAATTCATGAGGACATATCTACTAAAGCCCGGGCGGGGGTCATCTCCTCGCCTCACGGGAGATTTGAAACTCCCGTCTTTATTCCCGTTGGCACCCAGGGAACGGTTAAGGCTCTCTCGTCGGAAGAGCTCAAAGAGATAGGAGTTGGAGTGGTTCTTTGCAATACCTATCATCTTTATCTTCGCCCGGGCCATGTTCTTATTCAAAAAATGGGGGGACTGCATCGATTCATGAGCTGGGAGGGCAGTCTTCTCACCGACAGCGGGGGATATCAGATTTTTAGCATATCTAGCCTGCAGAAATCCCAGCCAGAGGGGATAGAGTTCAAATCCCATATTGATGGTTCCCAGCATTTTCTAACTCCTGAGGATGTGCTAAAAATTCAGGCATCTCTGGGTTCAGACTTAAGAATGGTTCTGGATGAATGCACCTCTTACCCTGTTTCTCACCGACAGGCGGAGGATTCTTTGAAGAGGACACTGGATTGGGCTCGGAGGAGCAAACGCGCCCGACCAAAAGAGGGGGGGATCTTGGCCATAGTTCAGGGGAGCACCTTCAAGAACCTGAGAAAAAGGGCTGCCCAAGAAGTGGTGGACATGGACTTTGATGGTTATGCTCTGGGAGGACTATCCGTGGGTGAGCCGACATCTCTGCGATGGGAGATTGTAGATCTTACCAATGATTTTCTTCCACCAGACAAGCCTCGCTATCTTATGGGTGTAGGGACTCCGCAGGAACTCCTGGAGGGAATTTCTCTGGGCGTAGACATGTTTGACTGTGCTCTCCCCACGCGTATCGCCCGTAACGGAAGTGTTTTCACCTCCGAGGGCCGACTCAACTTGAGGAGTGCTCAGTATAAGGAGGATTCTGGCCCTCTGGATCCGGATTGCATCTGTCAGACCTGTCAAAACTACTCTCGATCCTATATCAGGCATCTTGTCTGGGCAAGGGAAATTCTGGGAATGCGTCTTACCAGCTATCATAACCTCTACTTTCTCGCCCGGCTTATGGAGAAGGCAAGGAGGGCTATCAGACGAGATAAGTTTAGACAATTCAAGGGAGAGTTTCTCGGAGGATACGGAAAAACTGGTGAATGAGCTATTACTAGCTATCTACTTATCCATATGTAAAAAGGAGGGCTTAGAGTGAATTCAATTGCGTGGGCTGCAAACGGACAGGGGACAGGGGCAGGGGGGATGTTTGGAGCGTTAGTTCCCCTGATGCTGATTTTTGTGATTTTTTACTTTCTTCTCATTCTCCCTCAACGTAAAAAACAAAAGCAGCACAAAGAAATGGTGAAGAATCTGAAGAAGGGGGATAGAGTAGTAACCACGGGAGGAGTCTACGGCACCGTGACCAGGGTTAAACCTGACCATGTGGAAGTGGAAGTGGCCGACAAGGTGAGACTCATGGTACAGAGGGGGGCGATATCCGCCTTAAGGAGAGAAGAATAAATTAGAGTTGTCTACTATCTTTGCTTTTTCTTTGATCTTTCCCAACCATTCCTCAAAGAAGATATTTCTCTTTTGAGAAAGTAGATTTTGTTTGAACTGGCCTTTTTGTTTGGTAAATTCTTCCCAAGGAAGATTCCTTCCCGTAACTCTAATGAGGTAATACCCGCCGGGTAGGGCTAGCACTTCTCCTATCTTTCCAACTGGCAGCGAGAAGGTGAGGTCAATGAATTTTTCTCTGTCCTGTCCATAGATTTCCTGGATGCTTCCTTTGCGGTTGAAATATTCCAGGCGCTCATACTCCAGGTTGTGTTCCCCGGCCAAGGAAGAAAAACTCATGTCTTTCTCCGCTTCCGATTTGACTAACTCAGCCTCTTGCTCGGCCAGCTCTTCGGCTCTTTCTGCAATGAGAGCCTCCCTTACCACCTCTTGTGCCTCGGCGAAATCGGGAACATAGGAGGGCTTTTTTTCTTCCAGACCAAGGACGTAGTATCCCGTGGATGTTCTCATCACGCCGCTAATCTCATCCTTTTTCAGAGAGAAAGCTGTCTGGTTGAATTCAGGAGCCCAACCTACCTCCTCAACTGTCTCATCTATGGCAAAGTAAGGAGAGCTGCCAGCCCTTTCAGGATGCTCCTTCCCGTATTCTTGAAAACTCGTCTGACCCTCTTCTAGCTCACTTCTTATCTTCTCAGCCTCCTCCTGAGCCAGAGCGTCGGCCTTCTCCTTCACGAGAATCACCCCAATTTGGTCGCTTACTTCCTCAAAAGTTCTGGTGTGGGCCAACTCTATGTCGGTAAGTTTTGCCAGATGGTATCCAAAAGGGCTCTCAATGATTTCCGTCACCTCTCCCGGCTCCCTTAGATTAAACACAGCCTCACTGAAAGAAGGAACCATCTGTTGATAGCTGAAAAATCCTAAGTCTCCATCCTTCTCAGCCGAAGTGGAATCCTGGGAGTACTCATGGGCCAGGGTGGCAAAATCAGCCCCACCTTGTAGCTTCGATTGTATCTTTTCTATTTCTTCCCGTGCTTTTTCTTTTTCCTCCTCTGTAGCATCAGGGCCGAATTCTATGAGAATATGGCTGGCTCTCCTTCTTTCTGGGATCTGATACTGAGTCAGGTTGTCTTGATAGTAATCTTTTATGGTGGATGGGGGAATCTTCACTCCATCTTCGAAGTCTTGAGGAGCTACCCCTACATAGTTGACTTTGACTCTCTCAGGTACCCTGAATTCCTCTGTGTGGGTAGTGTAGTAATCTTTTATGTCTTCCTGAGTAACCTTCACTTCTTTCTCGTAGTTCTCTCGCTTGATGAGGATATACTCCGCCTCTACTTTCTCGTTTTCCATCATCCAGTGACTCCTCACTTCTTCTTCGGTGACTCCTATGCCATCTCCGATTCTTTGGATCAATTCATTCATGGTAAGCTGCTTAGCCACACTTCTCTTGAATTCGGGGTACGGGATCTTGCGAAACTCCAGCGTCCTCATAAAAGCCTCCCGCGATGGAAAACTCTCCATTATTGTTTTTATTTGAGCAACTATTTCCTCATCGCTAACCTCGATGTTGGCCCTTTTGGCTTCCTGCCATAGAAGCTCGTAGTTGACCAGTTGAGAGAGTACCTGATACCTGAGATACCTTTCCATCTCGGGAGATATTCTGCCCCCTGAGAGCTGGTAATACCTTTCGTAAGTAGATTGAAAGCTTTGAGCGAAGCTGGCGTAGGAAATTGGCTCGCCATTGACTTCAATCAGGGGTTTCTCTCCCCGTCTTTGTAAGGCAGAGCGACCGTACATCAAGGGAATGGAGACGGCAAAAGCAATGAGTATGGCCCACATCATGGGCCTAATTGATCTTCTCATTTGGTGAAATACCATATTTGAACCTCTCTCGGTGGACTTCGTTCAGACGTTCCCGGTATTGTACCTTCTTCTGGATGATTTGGCAAACTGATTTCGTTTTGCCCGTTTCTGGTTCAGCCCAGGCGTTACGACTATCAACCTTTTCCAAAAACCTTGGGGGATAGATCGGTATTTTCCTGGCTTAATTGGTCTCTTTGATTTTTTCTTGCCATTATGTTATCATTGACGCTCTATTGAGGAATCCAATAAACAGAAGGGAAATTCTCTATTCTGAGTCAGTGGAAGTTTCATAGGAACGCAGGACAGAACAGGAGGATCCTTGGAGGGTAGAATAATGAAGCATATTATACTTATTTTCCTCATTAGCTGTTTCAGCTTAGCTGGTAGTCAGGTCGGATTTGCCAAAGGAGAGTGGGAGGTGAGTCTTCATTACGGTAGCTGGAACTTGAGTTTGTTAGAATCTTATTTGGAAGGTGTATTGGAGGACGCAGTTGCAGACGAGCTTAAAGAAGTAATCATAGAGGAGCATCCAGAAAAGTCAGGATTGGAGGAAGAGTACTATCAGGATCTCAATTTGGATTCTACCGGAAATAATTTCGGAGTCGAGATGAGACTCTATCCTGCAGGGAAAGGAGGCTCTTTCAGCCTGGGGTTGTCGCTAGAAAAAACGGAAATGGAAGTTGATTTAGAGAGTTTAGCAAGCTACCAATTTGCCGATGGGAGTTATTTTGAGGGCTCAGGCAGCAGTAAACTATTGATAGACCCGATTTCGTATCATTTGAGCTTTCGGTGGGATATGGCTCCGTCGGGAAGACTCCATCCTTATTTTAGCCTTGGTTTAGGCCTGGCTTCTCTAACAGGATACCTTTATTATGAGGCCAATGGTGAGTTTTATGATGCCGCTACCGAGGAGTCTGAGTCTGAAGCCTACGTTGATGAGGTAGATCTGGAAGATCTTAAGCTCAAAATCACCCCCATTATTGTTCAGCTCAACCTTGGTTTGAAACTGAGAATAAGTGAAGATTTCCATTTTTTGGTCGATGCAGGAATCTGGAATGGTTTCCTGGTAAGGGGAAGCGTTGCTTATAGACTGTAGAATCCGACTTTCGCTGGGCAGCCTACAGGAAAATGCTTGTTTCTAGTAAGACGGTAGGTGGGCAACAGGAGATTGCAGGAAAACGGAAAAACGATGCTGAAGAAGACTATCCTTCTGGCTAGCCTCCTTGTGTGGTGCGGATTTTTTTTCGGAAAAGGCGCGGCCTCAGATTTCTCAGTGGCGCTCAGTGAAAAAATAGAGTTGGCATACGCATTTGCTGAAAGGACTAACCAAAACGATGATTTTGATCTTGCCCGGGAAGCGGATTTCAACGCGGTGCTCGACTACGCTCTGCTCTGGCAGAGTGATCAAGTAATAGAAGGCTGTCTTGATCTGTGCTATCAATATGGATTTAGAGTCTTTGTGCCTTTACCCTACTATGACGAGGATACAGATTTCCTGAACACGGCCGAGATAGAAAGACAGGTTAACAGATGGAAATCGCATCCGGCTGTCTATAGCTGGTACATTCTGGATGAACCAATCTCACACCGAGTCTCTAAAGCATCCCAGGAGGAGTTCTACGACTTAGTAAAGAGTCTTGACACGAAGCGTGTGTCAATAGCGGTGACAGGCAGTAATACGGATGAGGAGTGGCGCTCCTATTTTACCGAGAAAGCCTTCGATCTTCTCTTTTTTGCAATGTACCCTTATGTAGAAGGAGGTACTGAATATGTAAATCTCTATATGAACCTATGTATCTCTCGATTTCTAGCCCATAAGAAGGAGGACTATCCTGTTATTCCTATTATTCAGGCATTTTACGACAGTAATGAAAGTGACTACGTAAATCCCACTGGACATCTCGAGGAAATGTATGAGGTATTTGAAGACCATGAGTTGGTTTCTAACGGACTCGCTTTTTACGGCTGGAGGCCAGGAGAAAATCGAATAGGTATAAGAGCTGACCCTTTCCTTCGTGATGAGGTAAAGGAACTGATTTCCTTGAATGAGGGGGTTCTCCCGGGTACCTCGGTTGCGATTTATCCCAACCCCTGCAATTTTCGGGAAGGCCAGCGGGTCAGAATTACCAATCTTTCTTCAGGCTCAGAGCTCGTGGTTCGCATTTTTGACCTTGCTGGAAACGTAGTGCGGACGCTCCAGGAGAACAACGAGGTAACTCTGGAGGGATACTCGAAAACGGCCACCTGGGACGGTGCCAACGAAGCTGGCGAGAATGTTGCAAGAGGAGTTTACCTTGTTTTTGTCAGTGACGAGGAAGGAACAAGAGTGGTGGGGAAAATAGCTGTAGTGAATGAGTGAATTCTGGAAGTTCACGGTAGCTTTTGAGTGG
>CAYYHL010000070.1:0-1811 GCA_964471775.1 uncultured Clostridia bacterium | reverse complement strand
ATATGAAATACCTGGAGATGCTAAAAGGAGCTAGAAATATTGCCACCATTGCCGCTAATATTCAGCCAGGGGAGGATGTTTTGATCGTTACTGATAATCTCAAGACATCCCTGGCCGAGGTTCTTGCCATAGCTTGCCAGGAAAGAGGGGCAGAGGTGACTATTAGTGTCATGGGCCTGCGAGAGCTTGGCCAGGAGCCTCCCAGGCCGGTGGCCGAGGCCATGAGGAGCGCTGATGTCATATTTACTCCTACCCAGGTAACCATGTATCATACCAGGGCCAGGGTACAGGCATGCCAGAGCGGGGCACGGGTCTTGACTCTGAGTGGCGCAAACGAAGAGACCCTTATGCGGCAAGCTATGAGGGTGGATTTTAGGAAACTGGCCCCCGGAGTGGAAAAGGTGGCGGAGAAGTTTGCCCGGGCCAGGTCAATAGAATTCTCCTCTCCCTCGGGGACAAATCTTAAGGCGGATATTGATGGAAGAGGAGCCAATGCCGATACGGGACTCTGCCACAAGCCGGGCCAGTGCATGGGAATGCCGCTAATTGAGGCAAATGTTCCCCCTCTTGAAGATACGGTGCGGGGGACGGTTGTGGTTGATGGAAGTGCCTCTCTTATGGGACTAATAGACGAACCCATAAAGTTCACCGTGAAAAAGGGGAAGATTGTTGAAATTAGCGGGGGAAAACAGGCTGATGAGTTTCGGTGTCTCTTGGAGGAAGCTAAACATCCCAATGCTTATCAAATAGCAGAGATAGCTGTAGGTCTAAATCCCAAAAGTGAAGTTATCGGGATCCTGACTGAAGATGAGAGTGCCTGGAGGACAGGGCACATCGGGGTGGGAAGCAATATTGGCCTCGGAGGAGTAAATGAGGCCCCCCTGCATATGGATATGATTATCCGGAAACCTACCATAGTGTTGGATGAGAAGTTCGTTTTGGTCAAGGAAGGAGTTCCCCAGGTAGGTCATTGGGATGAATGAAATAGACTATCTCCGTCTTTCAGTAACAGACCGCTGCAACCTCAACTGCTTTTACTGCCGACCCGAGAGGAATCTCGTTCAACTTCCTCCCAAAGAGATCTTGAGTTTCGAGGAGATTGTGAAATTCTTGAATCTCGCCACTCATTGGGGAATCAAGCACGTGAGAGTGACGGGAGGAGAGCCCTTGGTCAGAAGGAACATAGTAAGCCTGGTGAAAATGCTCTCCTCTGTCCAGGGGATCGAAGAGCTTAGCATGACAACCAATGGGCTGCGCCTGGCTGAGTTTGCTCTTCCCTTGAAAGAGGCGGGGCTTTCTCGTATCAATGTGAGTCTGGATAGTTTGGATAGGAGAAAGTTTTCCGAGATTACCGGGTGCGATGAATTAGGACAGGTGCTGAGAGGAATTGCTGCAGCCAGAAAGGTCGGACTAGACCCTATTAAGGTCAACATGGTTTTGCTGAGAGGCGTGAATGAGGAGGAAATCTTTAATTTTGTTAGCTTTGCTCTGGAGAATTGTCTCCTCGTGCGTTTTATTGAACATATGCCTATCAATGAAATAGGTGGGAAAAAGTGGTATATCCCAAATACTGAGGTGAGAGAGAGGATCCAGAAAAAATGGGGTCCTCTGGAGCCGGTGGATCCTTCTCCTGGCAAGGGACCTGCGCACTATTTTAGGGTCAATAAGCGTCAGCCTACTTTGGGATTTATCTCTCCCCTCTCTGAGCCTTTTTGCGATTCCTGTAATCGGCTGCGTCTCACCGCCGATGGGAAACTCAGGTCCTGCCTTCTATCAGGTTTTGAAGTGGATTTGAAAGGAGCTCTTCGAGA
>CAYYHL010000069.1:0-8833 GCA_964471775.1 uncultured Clostridia bacterium | reverse complement strand
ATGCTTACATGCACAGACAGGCAACCTTTATCAAGTCCTTTATCCTCAAGGCTAACCCTGACCTGGCACCTGGTGTAGACTTTAGCTTCTTTCCCTTTCCACCCATTGATGTGGAGTACGGTACCCCGGCCCTGGGGGCGGCTGACCTTTTCGGTATGTTCAACGACACCCCGGAGGCAAGGGCCCTTATGAAGTATCTCATCACCCCGGGTGCTCAGGAGATCTGGGTGGCTGCGCTCGGAAAACTATCTGCTAACGGGCGGGTCAATCCCAATGCTTATCCAGACGACCTCACCCGGAAAGGCGCGGAGATACTGGTAGGTGCCAAAACCTTCCGATTCGACGGATCAGACCTCATGCCGGCTGCCGTAGGTTCTGGAACCTTCTGGAGCGGAATACTGGACTACGTAGGTGGAGAGAATCTGGACACAGTTCTTGAAACCATCGAAGCGAGCGCTGTTGATGCTTATGAAGAATAAGGTCGAGTCATAAGAAGAGGTCTGCGGTCGCGTGGCGCGTGGCTGCAGACCTCTCGTCTATCCTTTCACGAGAAGGAACAATTTGCAAACGAAGCGATGGATACCCTGGTTATATATATCGCCAGCACTCATTATGCTGACCTTTTTTCTGATTTATCCTTCCGTCCACACATTCTATCTTTCTTTCCTTGGTCCAGGCTCCAGGAAGTTCGTAGGAGTCAGTAACTACATATTCGCCTTCACCAACAGAGTAATGCTCACCGCATTTCGAAACAATGCTCTATGGGTATTGGTTTTCACCACGTTGACTGTATTTCTGGGACTGATTCTGGCTGTAATTCTGGACCGCGTAAGATATGAAACGGTGGTCAAGTCCATCGTCTTTATGCCCATGGCCATTTCCTTTGTTGGTGCGGGGGTAATCTGGAAGTTCGTCTACGCTTACCGACCCCCGGGCGCTCCCCAGATCGGCATACTCAACGGCTTCCTCAGCCTCCTCAACATTTCTCCCCTCGGCTGGCTCATCGAGAGACCGTGGATTAATAATCTCTGCCTTATTGCCGTTGCCGTGTGGATATGGACTGGATTTTGCATGGTGATTTTGTCGGCTGCATACAAGGGCATTCCTGGGCAGCTCCTGGAAGCCGCTCGCGTCGACGGGGCCGGTGAGTGGCAGATTTTTCGAAGAGTTATCCTCCCTCTTATGATGCCAACTATGGCTGTTCTCACTACCACCATGACGATCTTCGTACTCAAGATATTTGATATCGTCTACGTTATGACCAACGGTAACTTCTCAACTGAGGTTATTGCCAATCGTATGTACAAGGAAATGTTCCATTTTAGAAATTTTGGCCGGGCGAGCACCATTGCTGTAATTTTGCTGGTGCTTATTGTCCCCATGATGCTCATCAATATCCGGCGCTTCAAGAGAGAGGAGCTGCTGCGATAATGGAAAGACTGGTAAGAGTTCTGTCCCGGGTTCCGCTTCACGCGGTAATTATCCTCATCGCCCTCATATGGGTCTTTCCCACACTGGGGGTGCTCGTAACTTCCTTCAGGCCCGCCCCAGACGTAGCAGCTACCGGGTGGTGGACCGCCCTGAGGGTTCCTTTCGAGTTTACCCAGTATACACTAAGAAACTACGAAAGCGTCATCAACCAAGGTGGGATAGGGCGGGCTTTCTTAAACAGTCTCATCATCACCATCCCTGCCACCATTCTTCCCATTATGATAGCGGCGCTTGCTGCCTACGCCTTTGCCTGGATGAGATTCCCCGGACGCAGGTTCCTCTTCATAATGTTGGTAGCCCTCCTGGTGATACCTCTTCAGACAACCATGATCCCCATCTTGCGCGTTTTCAACCGACTCGGTCTTGCTGGTACGTTTCCTGGAATCTGGTTAGCCCATACCGGCTACGGCCTTCCCCTGACCATATATCTCCTGTACAATTTCATAGGAGCCTTACCCAGTGAGCTATTCGATTCAGCTACTATAGATGGTGCATCTACGCTTCAAATCTTCTTCCGGTTGGTCCTACCGCTCTCCATTACTGCTATCGCCTCCGTCACCATCTTTCAGTTCCTCTGGGTATGGAATGACCTTCTGGTGGCCCTTGTGTATCTCGGAGGCACGCCAGACGTGGCACCTATTACCGTCCAGGTGAGCAGTCTGGTCGGTTCCTACGGCCAAGATTGGGAAGTGCTTACCGCAGCGGTATTTGTCTCCATGATCCTGCCGCTGAGTATCTTCTTTGGGCTTCAGCGA
The DNA here is from genome assembly GCA_964471775.1 of uncultured Clostridia bacterium. Classification (GTDB taxonomy): domain Bacteria; phylum Aerophobota; class Aerophobia; order Aerophobales; family AE-B3A; genus SOJT01. The sequence goes on along the minus strand of CAYYHL010000069.1, from coordinate 6,587 downwards.
TATTTTGTAAGGGGCATTCTGGCAGGTTCCATAAAGGGATAACGTTTCTAGGTGAGGGGGAAAAATCCTGATGGTTTCCGAGCTCTCCAAATATGAGAAGATCATAGGCTACGAAGAAATTGAAAGGCTAAAGGATCTGGCCTGCAGGCTAAAAGGTATCACTCTCCTGCATGTTAACTCTACCGGCACAGGGGGCGGGGTTGCCGAGATACTCAAGAGTCTGGTGCCCCTTTTTCGAGACCTGGGCATTTCCTGTGAATGGAAGGTAATCCGGGGAACTGAAGAGTTCTTCCGGATAACCAAGTCCTTCCACAATTCCGTGCAGGGGGTGGGAGGCAAATCTCGCCTCACCCGGGATATGGCGGAGGAATACCAAAGGATTAATAGAGAGAATGCAAAAAGGCTCGGTCTTGGCGCCGATGTTGTGGTAGTTCACGACATCCAGCCTCTATCTTTGGTGGAGGCAAAAGGCAGGAATAAGTGGGTCTGGAGATGTCACATAGATCTTTCGCGGCCCGACCCAGAAGTCTGGGAATTTCTTCACCCCTATGTTGCGAGCTACGATGCGACTATTTTTTCCGTGCCAGAGTTCAGGCAGGCTCTTTCTATTCCACAGTACATCATTGCCCCCTCCATCGATCCTCTGAGTGAAAAGAACCGGGACCTTTCGCCACAAAAAGTGAGGGAGCTGTATCAGAAGTTCAGGATCCCCAAAGGCAGGCCGACTCTACTTCAGGTCTCCCGATTTGACCCCTCCAAGGATCCCCTGGGAGTCATCGAAGCCTATCGTATTCTCAAGGAAAGGATAGATTGCCAGTTGGTTCTGGCCGGAGGAAGCGCTGAGGATGATCCGGAAGGTTCCGAGATCCTGGCCAAGGTGATGGAGGAGACAAGAGATGATCCTCACATTCACATCCTGGATCTTCCCCCTACCAGTTTCCTGGAAATCAATGCTCTACAGAGGGGAGCTGATGTAATCATCCAAAAATCCCTTAAGGAAGGTTTTGGACTCACGGTGACCGAGGCTCTCTGGAAGGAGAAGGTGGTGGTGGGAGGAAAGGTGGGAGGAATCAAGCTCCAGATAAGGGATGGAGAGAACGGTTTTCTGGTTTCCTCGGTGGGGGAAGCAGCCCAAAGAGTCGAGTACCTCTTCAAAAATCCATCTGAAGCCCAAAAGATGGGAAAAGTCGGGAAAAAGCTGGTTCGAGAAGAATTTCTCATCACCCGCCATCTCAAAGATTATCTAAACCTTGTAAGTGAGATAACCTCCAGCTGAGCTCGAGAGGCTAGAGCGAGCTTTTCTCTCCGTTTTTTCCTCTATACTCCTCTTCGAGATATCCCCCTCCCCCCTCTGGCGCCCTTTCTGGGGAGAGAGATTTGATGTTGTCTCCTCTTATAGTCCCTTTTCCTTCGAAGTTTGGAGACAGGGAATCTTGTGCGGTAGACTTTATGTGCCAATGAATGGCTCCTCCCTTATCCTCTCAGGCAAGACAAGAAGTTTCATGCGCATTTCCTGCCGATCAGCTGCCCTTTTAATTGGCGCATTTCTTCATAGGTAGGCAGTGAAGGCTGAGCACCCATTTTAGTTGCGGCATACGCCCCCGCCAGGTTGGCAAATTCTATGGCCTGAGGCAAGGATTTGCCCTGACTCAAGCTTAAACATAGAGCACCCATAAAGGCATCTCCTGCAGCGGTACTGTCCACTGCTTTGACCTCATAAGCGGGGAAATAAGATCTAGTCTCGGCTGTCAACAGGTAGGACCCCTTCTTTCCCAGTTTTAGCACCAGTGTGTTTATCCCCCAGCCAAGAAGCTTTTCTGCTTCTTTTTTTGCCTGCTCAGAGTCCTTTATCTCGCGCTTGAGCAAAGTTGCCAGTTCTGTCTGATTGGGAGAGAGAACATCTACATTACGTAGAAGAGAAGAAGAGAGCGGTCTGGCTGGACCTGCATCCAAAACAGTTGTTATTTTCAGTTTCTTTGCTTCCTGAAAAACAAAATCAACTGTCTCAATCGGTATTTCAAGCTGAGCCAGGACAACACTTACCTCAGGAAGAACCTCTTTGAGGCAAACAGCGCGCTCGGGTGAGAATTTCATGTTTGCTCCAGGATCCAGGACAATACTATTGTCTCCGTCTTCATCAATAATGATCATCGTAACTCCTGAGTGCTGCTCTCTATCTATTGTAAGATAGTCAGTGACCACCCCTTCTCTGTCTAAGCCTTGTTTCAACTTTTGTCCCAGAGAATCACCGCCCAGGCATCCGGCTAAGACTACCTTTCCTCCAAGACGAGCAATTGAGACCGCTTGGTTGGCTCCCTTGCCGCCTGGAATTATGCAAAAGTGAGAACCCATAAGAGTTTCTCCTGGCTTGGGGACTCTTTCTGCCGTGACTACAAAATCCATATTGATACTGCCTAATACCAGTATGGGCTTGTTTTCTGGCATTTCACTACCTCCGCTATGCCGCCAAGGGGCCTTCTACGTCCCCCTTGTAAGTTTATCCGTATTTGGCTGGAACGCAAGTTTGTAGATTGGCTTCTTCTTGAACTCACGGCATATTTTTGACTGACCCCAGGCTGCTCGCAAGAGAGGATATTTCTGGGGAAGTAACTCCTCCTTATAGGAAAATGAACATCTGGCGGCAAAGGCTGCCATTATGCGAGCTGAAGCTAGTGGACCATCTTGCCCGAGTCTTTCAGGTCATATCCGACAAGATCACCGGCCAACTTAGAGAACCTGGCTGAGTGGAGGAGATTCAAGAATACCTGAACGCTTTTAATTGACAGGTTTTCTTTGGGTACTACCAAATCATAACGCTCAGTGGTTATGGGCAGGAACTTAAGATGAAGGCGCTCTGCCACTGGTTGTATGCCAAGTCCGACGTCTGCTTCACCACGCAAAATTGCCAGCCCCACCTCCATATGTGTGAAGACTTCGTGAGGATATCCACGGACCTTCCTCGGGCTAATACCTTCCTCTGCCAAAAGGTGATCCAGGAGCATTCGGGTTCCTGATCCTGGCTCCCTATTAACCAATCGTATATCGGAGGAAGCTAGATCTCCCACGCCCTCAAAAAAACCACTCCGACGCGGATTCAAGATGAATCCCTGGTTCCTGCAGGCAAGATGGAAGACGAGAGTCTTTTCTTCGGCAACGAAATCTTTCAAGTAGGGAATGTTGTATTCTTTGCTCTGGGGATGATAAAGATGCACGCCTGCCATATGGGCCCGCCCCAGATGAAGAGCCCTCAGCCCTCCCAGGCTTCCTGTATTAGCCATGTAGGTCACGATCCCCGGAGAGAACCCTTTGAGGAGATGAGTTTGCATCCTCTCCATGATAAGATCGTTGCTTCCGGCAATAAACAGGTTATGAGAGGGAAGCGAGGAAGGATGAGCAGCCGGACGGGGAACCTTCAGCTTATGAAGAGACTGTGATTCGACCCAGTTTCGAATGAGACGGCGAGAAAAGGTCCATTTTCCTGTAATCTGAGTCCCCGGCAGGCGACCTTCTCGAACCAGGCGGTAGACCATCTTCTCATTGATATTAAGATAGGCTGCCACTTCCCTGGCTGTCAGCATTTCTTTCTCCATGCTCTTCACTCCTCATTTATGTTTTGGCTAAAGAATATGCACCGAGGTTGCTTTGAACGTAAGGTAGACTCTGGATCCAACGTTCAATCCCATCTCCCGGAAAGATTGACCGGTAATCTCGACCCTGAATACTTCACCTGACCTAACGTCCAGATATACCCTGTCCCCCTCAGAAGATATCTGGACTACGGCACCAGCAAAACTGTTGCGCGCACTGGAAACAAAAGGCTCCCGGGACAGAATAATCTCATCCGGATCCACCGTAGCATGCTCTGATTCAGAATCCTTGTATTCAGAAGGAATCTGGATTCTTATCTTCCCCGTGTCGAAGCAGGTTCCCTCTGGGGAGGTGCGAATAGCCCCTTTGAAGAGATTATGCATGGTGGGAGAAACCAGGCTTCCTTCGAAGAGGGAGAAAACTCTGTCAGCTATTCGATAGGCCTCATCGAGATTGTGAGTGGTGAGAACGACAGTGGTACCTCGCTCCCGATTAATCTTTCTGACAATACTTTCTAGCTGCCGGATGCGCTTGGCATCAACATTGGCAGTAGGCTCGTCCAGAAAAAGAACCGCGGGACCGAGAGCCAGGGCTCTGGCTAATGCCACCAGTTGTGCTTCCCCGCCCGAGAGCTGCCGTGCTCTTCGCTTCTCAAAGCCCACAAGACCCACCTTATCCAGAGCATTCCAGACGATGCCGAGGCGCTTTTCTCTAGGCAGTCCCCTGAGCTTGAGGGAATACTCCAGATTTTTTTCCACGGTGGTGTTAAATAAATATGGATTCTGTAGAACCATGGTCATCTTTCTTTGGGCCGAGCTTCTGCAGCTTGCATCTTCATAGATAGGTTTTCCTTCAAAAAAGATCTGGCCCTGTGTGGGTCGAAGGAGCAGATTCATAATATACAGAAGCGTGGTTTTCCCCGAGCCATTGGGTCCTACAAATCCGTAAATCTCACCTCCATGCAGGACCAAATGACCGATTTCCAAAGCTTTCTTCCCATCGTACCGGTGGACAATGTCCAGAAGCTCAAACTGCGGATGACGTGCGGACATCATCATCTTACCCTGCCCTTCATCTGAAAAAGGTGGAGGAGAATATTCACCGAGAATACCACCAGAAGCAAAAATAGCCCCAGGGCCAGAGCAAATCCAAATTCCCCCTTGCTGGTTTCTAGAGCAATCGCAGTAGTCATAGTCCGGGTATAGAATCGAATGTTGCCTCCCAGCATCATGGCGGACCCTACCTCAGATGCTGCCCGTCCGAAGCCCACAATGACCGCCGCCAGAACAGAATATCGTGCTTCCATCAAACTCGTCCAGGCCACCCTCGCTCTTCCCGCTCCCAGAGTCTGAGCTGTGAGAACTGCCCGCCGATCAAGTCCGTGAATTGCTGAAATGGTGAGAGCCGTAATAATAGGCAGTGAGAGAATGAACTCGCCCATAATGATGGCTCGAGGAGTAAAGAGAAGCTCAAGGAAACCTAAAGGAGCCTGCCTTGAGAGAATAGCATAGCCTAAAAGACCCACCACCACGGTAGGAAGTGCCATAAGAGTATGGACAACGATGACCACAATAGCCTTTCCCCGAAAATCCCTCGACCCGACAAGGAAACCAAGAGGGATTCCCACCAGGCTGGCGAGAAATGTGGCGGTGAGAGAAATCCTGAGGGATCGGCCAACAATCCCATAGACCTCGGGATCCACAGTGAAAAGAAGACGGCCAGCAGTCAAGAGGCCCTCAGTGAAATAGCTCATAGAGTCCTTCCTTCCCGAGCACTGGAAGAACCCTAGCAGAATACTTCAAAAAGTCAAACCTTAGGATAACCACAGTGGAGTTATTATGACCCAGGCTTACCAAAGCGGGCAAATGACCTTGACAGGCTTCCGCGATATGATATTCTCTAGAAGGTGGGTGTCTTTCTTGAAAGCCCATCTGGAAAAGATTCCCCATCTCCGTCCCAAAGGGCGACCTGGGCAGCCAGGAAATTGGTTAAAGAAAAGAGCTTGAGAAAGAGCATGAAGAATAGCAAAGAAGGAAAAAGGAAGTGGCAAGAAGAAAAAAGCAGCAAACAAGGTGAGAATCAACGAAAGAAAGGAGAAGCCAAATGAGACCATGGGTGACGATTCTACCTCTAGCCTTGGTTTTGATCTTTTCCAGTGCTACCTCAAGCCTTACTCTGGAAAGATTGAAGGTCTCCAGTACCACCAGTACCGATAACTCCGGCCTTTTCCAGGCTCTAAATCCCCCTTTTGAAAAAAGATTCAACTGCCGCGTGGATGTCATCGCGGTTGGAACAGGCAAGGCCCTTAAGATCGCCTCCAATGGAGATGTGGATGTGGTTTTTGTTCACGACCGCGAGGCAGAGGAAAAATTCCTTTCCGATGGGTATGGCGTTAATCGAAGAGATGTTATGTGCAACGATTTTCTCATAATCGGTCCGGCAGCCGATCCGGCGGAAATCCGCGGAATAAAGGCCGCCAAAGAGGCCTTGAGAAAGATCGCTCACACAGGGGCTTTCTTTATCTCAAGGGGAGATGACTCAGGAACTCATAAAAAAGAGCTGGCCCTATGGAAAAAAGCTAAAATTGTGCCCCAAGGTACGTGGTACTCGGAGGCGGGTCAGGGAATGGGTGCTGTGATTCAAATAGCAAACCAGAAACTCGCCTACACCCTGGCAGATAGAGGTACCTACCTTGCCTACTCAGACAAAATTGATCTTGAGGTGCTCTCGGAAGGGGACCCTGATCTTTTCAACCCCTACGGTATCATTGCTGTGAATCCAGCCAAATTCCCCTACGTCAACTATGTCCTGGCTATGGCCTACATCGGATGGGTTACCTCAGTCGAGGGCCAGGGCATCATCCGGGAATTTGGCAAGAATGGGTCCGGAGAGCCTCTCTTTATCCCCCTAGCGGTTCCTTGAAAAGTGTGCAGCACCATTGGAGCAAAAAGAATTGAGCTCGTTGACAAAGAATCGAGCAAGCCTATAATTAACCCGTA
>CAYYHL010000068.1:0-9123 GCA_964471775.1 uncultured Clostridia bacterium | reverse complement strand
TTCCACCTTGATTACTTCTCTCCGGCGCGACTCGGGTGGATAACTTTTGTTCACAAAAGCGATCTGATAGTAATTTACTAGTACGGAGGGAGTAAAACTCGAGCCAAAGATAGAATTGTGGCTTCTGCTCACTATTCTGTCGGCTGCAAAGAAGCATCTAGCACTGAATAAACCGTATCTTCGGTCAACAAGGTTATGTTGCCTTTTTCTTCGGCAAAAGCTTTCTGTTCTTTAGTGCAGTAGCCCCACGCAGCCAAATAAACATTGACGCCCAGCGGCTGGGTTGCCAGGAGATGATTCAGGTTATCATCTACAAAATGCATGTCTTCAAACTTAGCATTGTATTTCTTAGTGATATGTTTCATCTGTACAACTTTATCGGTGCTCACATGTAAATCGAGTATGTTTTTCTCTTCGATGTCAAGATTCAAGTATGGCTCCCCCAATAAACCTATTATGCACTCGGCCGCGTTAGTAGTAACTATGAGAGTCTCATATCTAGTTGCTAGTTTTCGTATGCTATCTATACAGCCAAAAGGAGGAGTCAATTTTGCCCAGGCGTCAAAATTACTATTAATTATTTCATTTCTCGTATCGTAGAAACATTCGTAGTATTTCCTAAGATCTTCATTGGGAATCTTATCCTTTATTTCAAAGAATCTCTTATCCGAATCGAGGTTCAGATTATTCTCGATGCCATACAGGATAACAGCATAATCAGAAGCATCCTTAATGTAAGGTCTATACCGTCTAAATTCTTTAACCTGGAACTGGTAATCAGAAATGAAGTTCAAAAAATCTTCCACTCTCACCTGCCTTCCATCAAAGATTTTTGTCTTCTTATTAATGTGCTTGCGGTAAGAGATGTAACTGACAAACAAAGCTTCCATCACGCTATCTACAATACAACCATCGTAGTCCAAAGCGAGGAGCTTCTTTGAATTCTGAGGTGTTTTATTGATGGGCGGGTTCAATTCTTCTCCTTCCTGGATAGATCCATTCAAATGGCTTTCCCTCTCCTTTCAAGCAAATCTTTCAAATAGTCCGCGAAGTCCCGGACTTTCCATTCCCTGCCCGGATCATGAAGCATCTCTCGCAAGATAAGGGTGGACTTATCCCTGAAGAGAGGCTTCTTTTAATTTGCAGGCTCATTTTGCCACTCTAATTATGTTCAATATATTTTGAAGGTTATAGAATATTGAACATAAAAGTCAACCCATGAGTTTGACAACCGACAGAGAAGGATGTATAAGATATCCAGCCAAAATGGAAGATCGGAAAGCTCTAGTTGCACTCATGGTGACAGTCTTAATATGGGGAAGTAGCTTTGCTGCCGTAAAAATCGTATTGGGTGAGCTCAGGCCACTGGGATTATCTTTTCTGAGGAGTGTGGTGGCAACATTTGCTCTGGTTTTGCTCCTCGGGTTCAATGAAGGATTTGCAAAGCTAAGGAGAGCCTTGAGAGAGAAGTTTCTATACTTTATGGTGCTCGGTGCAGCAGGGGTTGTTCTATTTAACATATTTCAGAACATGGGTATTCAGTATACTTCCTCAGGAGTGGCCTCGGTGTTATTGGCTACAAATCCGTTATTTGTTTTGGTTCTGGGGACTATCTTCTTGCAGGAAAGAATAAACCGGAATAAGTCAATCGGGATGACGTTTGGATTTGTCGGTGTCGTAATAATTGTGTTTGGCGGCAAGAGTATAGGAGGTTTTCTTATTTCAAGCTCATTCATTGGGAATATTCTCGTATTATGTTCTGCTCTATGCTGGGGTCTATACGTGATCATGAACAAGAAGGTTTTGCAGCGATACTCACCTCTTCTTCTGACTGCTTCTGCCTTTATTTTTGGCTCGCTGGTGCTTTTCCTTCTCTCTCTTTTTTCTCGTGACTTTCCTGCTATTATGAGCCTGTCAATAACTTCCTGGCTGCTTGTCATCTATCTTGGCTTTGTTTCTTCGGGAGTTGCCTATTTTCTCTGGAACTATGCCTTGAACAAAACAGAAGCGTCGAAGGCGTCTGTTTTTCTGTTTCTGATCCCGGTTGTGGCTATACTTTTGGGGAAAGTCATTCTTGCCGAGACAATCACCTTCTCCATAGCTGCAGGAGCCGGTCTTGTTTTGTCAGGTATTTACCTGGTAGAAAGATAGATCCTGTTCCCTCAAATCCGATTTTGTTATTGCTGCCATTGACAAAGTATGAGGGTTGGAGCTCATGTGATTGTTATGCCCGGTGAGCCGGAAGGTGAGAATCTTCTTCTCAAGTTACAATCATGAAAATCAGAACAATAACGACAGGTTTCAATCTAAAGCTGCCACTAAAAGAAGATCATATCAACAGAATTGCCACTTTTGCAAACCATTCCAAGAAAGTGTTTCAGAATAGCGGATACGCGGTTCAAACACTAAGATTAGCCACCCAGCCCTGGGAAGAATACTTTGAATCCAGGAGTCAGATCATAAAGTTGGTAGAAGAGTTAGAACGTTTAACGCACAAATACGGTATTGACTATTTCAATGTTGGTCCGACAAGTAATTCCAAACATATTCCGTTGGCATACGATATCATAAGAAATACCTCCAATGGATTTTGTACAGTTATTATCTCAGACCGCAAACAGATAAATCATGAAGCGGCCAAAAAAACAGCGAGGTTGATTAAGAAATTGTCAAGAATCAGTGAAGATGGATTTGATAATTTGAGATTCGCTACCTTGTTTAATGCAAAGTGGGAAAGCCCATTTTATCCCGCATCATACCATAAAGGTCCAACCTCATTTGCAGTAGGAACCGAAAACAGCGACCTGGTATACAAGGCATTTTCTAGAGCCAAGAATATAGAAAAAGCAGAATATTTTCTAAAGGAGATACTAAACAGCGAGTATGGGAGAATAGAAGCAATCGCAGAACAAATCAGCAGAAAAGAGAGAATAAGATATGATGGAATTGATGTTTCAATCGCAACATCTGTAAAGCCGAACGAAAGCATAGCTCATGCGTTTGAAAAGCTGGGATTAGGCAAGTTTGGGGAAGTTGGAACGCTTGCCATTGCAAAAATCATAACTGAAACTCTCAAGGGGCTAGACATCAAAAAATGCGGGTACTCCGGTCTGATGCTGCCTGTCTTAGAAGATTATGGTTTGGCTATGAGAAACGTAGATGGGACCTATGAGCTGACAAATTTGCTTCTCTATTCTGCCGTTTGTGGCGTTGGCCTAGATACAGTCCCACTGCCCGGTGATGTATCAGAGAAAAAGCTTTATGCTCTTCTCTTGGATATAGCTTCACTTTCAATCAAGCTAGATAAACCACTTTCAGCGAGATTAATGCCTATTCCTAATAAGAGCATAGGACAAATGACTAATTTCAAGTTTGAGTATTTTGTTAACAGTAAGATCATGAAGATATGATCGCAGCCATTGTTGGTGCACGACATCCACATCAGATCGAGGAAACTGTCGGCGCTTCACAGCTTGGCCTCCCGAAAGAAGATATCGCTGCCATTGATATATTGCTGGGTGAACGTCGGAGGGTACTTGACGCGAGCTGAGCTGTGCAACAGTACCACAGGGAAGACTTAGGTTCAAAGTCCAATCAAGACGTTGCGGTCAAGATAGCGACCCAGTCAGGGAGGGCTTCTCAAATGGATTTGCGGGTGTACTCTTTCTCCGTTGCAAGCCCCATCTTCACACCGATCATTCCCATATTAGTCCTTGTAACCATGGGCGATTTGTTTGCGGGGGGATACAGCGACAAAGACCTGAATTTCTTTCTCATCCATGGTTATTCTGTAGCCAGTTTTTTTGAGTTCCTTCTCTGATGACGCCAAATACTGATGAAAAGCATTGTAGGGGTAGCGCCCATAACTTGGGGTTTTTTTGACATCCTGGCAATCTGGATTGTGACGTTCAAATTTGGTAAGCGGATAGAGAATGTACTTTCCTGCATAATAGTCTAAAGCTATGGGATCTTGACCTGCCAACACTAGATTGGCCTGGTAGGCATTCTCATAGCTTGAAGCTGGCCCCCTGGAGCTGACGCCGATGTAGTTAGCATCCATCAGGTTGAGATCGGGATAGATAACCTGGGCCATCATTCTACCCATAAGTCCCTCATCAATCATCCCCTGGTGTTGGTCGAAACCATCATTGCAGAGGGAGGTACTGAGAACGCCCATGTAGTGCTTTGTCGCGCCGGTCAGTCCCATCAATGAATGACTCTTCAGAACCGGCATGTTGATGAATTTGAGCTGCGAGTTGTCATATTCGCCTTCCTTCCAGATTCCATCTTTCAAACTGATTCTGGTACCAAATTTGGTGGTAAATATGGGATAGGAAACTCCTCCGGGCATATCCACGTATCCATCCTTTTCTCTTTCGTTTTCTTCTATGATAATAACTTCTCCGGCAGTTCCTCCTATTTGGGTCCAGTCATATAACGAAACCTTGTACCCCTGACTCTCAAAGTAGTTTACCACCTTTTGATGACTCTGGGTCCTGTCTTCGGCATTACTGCGGTCTGAGTCAAGGTATATGGCCCACTGCCCATTCTCGACCACCACGACCTCCCCCACGAAACCTTCCGGATGATCGACGACTTTCTGAATAAAGGCTTTGAGAAGATCAGTATTGGTTCCACCTCGCTCTTGCCACTCCCCATTGATCTTTATGAGAACCGTATCCTCCTTTCCAATAATCCCTTCTCTTTGAGAGGTTCTGTAGATTGAAACCCCGTTTTCGTCCATGAGTGAGAGGAGAGACTGAAGGCCGCCACCAGCGTCTCTACCTCTGGCGACATACACCGTTGAGACCGGCTCATCAGAGTGAAGTTCGGTAATGGTTAGGTCTTTGTTCTGGGCATAACTCATTTCAGGGCTCAAAGTCGAACAAATCACTGTGAAGATGTAAGAGTTTGAGGCAATGAGCAGCACTATTGCCGCTCCTAGGAGTCCCAATACGAGAGAGACAATTCTTTTTTTGCTCCACTTTTTGTTCCTGGCCGTATTTCCCACCACAAATGAGCCGACAAGAGGAATTCCCAGAAGAACTATTTGGAAACTGGCTCTCTGGCAGGGATATCTGATGCGGTCGAATCGGGTACCAGTTCTGAAGGCCAGCCAGGCCAGAGCGGCAAGAGTGATACCGATCGCACCCAAAAGGCTAAGTTTTTCCTTGTCTGCAACGGTTGACCTCAAATAGCGAAGAGTCATATATTTTTGCAAATTCTATGCCCTCTCCCTTATGTATCGCAAAATCGCCTGACTTATTCAACGGGCATATTGGGTATTCTAAACGTCTACTATGCACTGCAAAAGTGTACCAAAGATGAACTGGCAGTCAAATTATCCTTTCTTTTAGCTACAAATCCTTTCTCTGTATGAGTCTGGTAGTTGTTCCTACCCGGTCAGTCTTTCCCATAGAGTTGACTCCAATCACGGTTTCTTCCTCAGGAGAATTTTCTTGTATTTGCCTGATCTGATTCGGTTGCTTGTTGGCGGCTCCATTATTTGATATGATGTCATGAGGAATACGAGAGTCTTGGAACGTTTGCCAGGCACACTCTTAGAGTGCTGTAGACAGGCTTTGTGAGAATACCCTATGAACAAGGGAGGTTAATTTGGACAAAGAGAAGATACCGGGTGAATTTGAGAAAAGGGTTCGCCTGGATCCTTTTGCTCAGCTCATGGGCATAGAAATTGACCAGGTGAGGAAAGGATACGCTCGGGCAAGTCTCAGGATAGAGGATAAATTCCAGAATTTTTCCGGCTATGTCCATGGAGGTGTGATTTTTTCCTTGGCTGATCAGGCTTTTGCCGCCGCCTCAAACTCGATGGAAGTCCTGGCACTGGGCCTGCAAATGAACATAAACTATGTCTCTACTGCCCGGGTTGGGGACAAGCTCATAGCTGAGGCCAGTCAGGTAAATTTTGGCAGAAGAATAAGTGTTTATAGGATACAGGTGAGAGATACCTCTGGTAAATTAGTGGCTGACTGTCAGGGCACAGTCTATCAGAAGATTAGAAAACAGAGCTCTCTTACGTGACCCAATTCGCGGGGTTGACAGAAATTTCTGATATGTTATTATTAGGCCAGAGAGTCTTATCCTTTAAACCAGTCCCGTGAGGCTGGTAAGGAGGAAAATAGAGTGCCGGAGCAGACAGGCGGGAGCCTAGAGACCAAGAATAGAGAAAGGTTGGTTTTATTGAACCCTTCTTGCTAACGCAAGAAGGGTTTTTCTATGGGAAGGGAAAGAAATGAATCAGCTAATGGATGAAGAGGACATCAGACGGATAGTTCAACGTCTTTCTCATGAAATTCTGGAGAAGAACAAGGGAACCAAAGACCTAGTGATTGTAGGTATTCAGCGGCGGGGAGTTAACCTGGCGGGAAGAATAAGTAAGATGGTGGACGAAATTGAGGGAGAAGCTCTTCCTACAGGAATTCTAGATATCACCCTTTATCGAGATGATCTTACCCAGGTGGCTCAGCAGCCCATTGTTAGGAGCACCAATATTCCCTTCTCTATTGAAGGCAAGAAGGTAATTCTAGTGGACGATGTCCTTTATACAGGAAGAACGGTACGGGCGGCTATTGATGTTCTGCTGGACTTTGGCCGTCCTCAAAAGATCGAACTGGCTGTGCTAGTGGACCGAGGTCATCGGGAGCTTCCCATCAAGGCTGATTATGTGGGAAAGAACATCCCCACTTCTTCCGAGGAGATGGTGGAAGTCAAGGTCCGGGAGTTAGATGGGAAGGATGAAGTTTTGATTGTCAAGAGCACAGAACCTTAGTTCTCCCTGACAACTCCTTTGACAACGGGCGCTTTTTCCAGAGAGAGCAGGTGGAAAGTCAAGGAGAGCAAATAGGGAGAGGTTCTCAGGAGGTGGGTGAGAATGAGTTTTCAAAGAAAGGATCTTTTGGGAATAGAGGATCTTTCCTCTGAGGAGATCATTTTCATCCTGGATACGGCAAAATCGTTTCGGGAGATTCTAGAGCGCCCCATAAAGATGGTTCCCACTCTGAGGGGGAAAACAGTAGCCAACCTTTTCTTCGAACCCAGTACCCGTACAAGATTATCTTTTGAGCTGGCCGAGAAAAGACTCAACGCCGCTGCTTTGAGTTTCTCCAGCCTGGGAAGCAGTGTGGCCAAAGGGGAAACTCTCTTGGACACGGCCAAGAACATTTTAGCTATGAAGGTGGACTGTTTTGTGCTTCGGCACACCAGCCCTGGGACTCCTCATCTTTTAGCCCGGGAGCTGGATGTTTCCGTAATCAATGCTGGGGATGGGGCCCACGAGCATCCCACCCAGGCCCTTCTGGATCTGTACACCATCCGGGAGAGGAAGGGACGAGTTGAAGGGTTAAAGATGGCCATAGTAGGGGATATTTCCCACTCCCGTGTTGCCCGGTCCAATATCTGGGGAATGGTCAAATTGGGAGCCCAGGTGAGAATTTGTGGTCCCCCTACCCTAATTCCACCGGATATTGAAAGAATGGGAGCCAAGATCTTTTACTCTCCGGAGAAAGCTCTTCAGGGAGTAGATGTTGTTATGATGCTCCGGATTCAGAAGGAGCGGCAAATGAGAGGTCTTGTTCCCTCGGTTAACGAATACAAGGAGTTTTTCTCGTTAACCGAGGGAAGATTAGACCTTGCCCGAAAAGATGCGTTGGTTATGCATCCGGGACCGGTCAACCGGGGAGTGGAACTTCCGGCCAGAATCGCCGACGGGGGACGAAGTATTATCTTGGATCAGGTGACTAACGGAGTGGCGGTGAGGATGGCTATTCTCTATCTTCTTTTAGGGAGGAGAAGGCAGGGACGGGTGAAATGAGGCTTTTTGAGGAGGGAGGAGCAGGATGGCACTCCTGATCAAAGGAGGAAGGTTGATGGATCCCGCTAGCGGAAGGGATGAGGAGCTGGATATTCTCATAGAAGAAGGAAAGATAGGGGAGATAGCCAGGAACATTCGCACCTCTGGCAGGAAAGTCATCGATGCTTCAGGGAAAGTGGTCAGCCCGGGCCTCATAGACCTCCATACCCATCTTCGCCAGCCCGGCCGGGAGGATGAGGAGACCATTGAAACGGGAAGCAGAGCAGCAGCCAAGGGGGGATTCACTACCGTCTGTGCCATGCCCAACACTGAGCCGCCCGCGGACGATCCCTCTCTGGTAGAGTTTATCTATAGTGAGGCGCGAAGATGCGCCCTGGTGGAGGTTCTACCTATTGCTACCATCACCGCCGGGAGGAAAGGAAAAGATCTTTCCCCCATGGGTAGGCTGAGTAGAGCCGGGGCTGTGGCATTTTCTGACGATGGAGAATGGGTGGCTGACTCGAATCTTATGAGGAGAGCTCTCGAATATGTGAAAATGCTTAACCTTCCCCTCATTTCCCATTGTGAAGACAAAGCTTTGTCCCAGGAGGGGGTCATGAACGAGGGATATTGTTCCACTACGTTGGGGCTAAGCGGTATGCCCAAGCAGGCTGAGGAGGTGGCAGTTTTTCGGGACCTGGTGCTCCTTGGGATGACAGGGTCTCGGCTTCATGTTGCTCATCTTTCCACATCCCGGGGAGTGGAGCTCGTCCGGGAGGCTAAAAGAGAAGGCCTGAGGGTTACCTCGGAGGTCACCCCCCATCATCTTGCTCTTACCGACAGAGAGGTGAGAAGCTTCAACACCAATACCAAGATGAATCCACCTTTGAGAGAAGAGGAGGATGTAGCAGCCCTGAAGCAGGGTCTTAAGGATGGGACCATTGATATAATTGCAACCGACCATGCTCCTCATGCCTTTGAGGAAAAGGAGGTGGATTACGTCATGGCTCCCTTCGGAATCACCAGCCTGGAGACAGCCTTGGGGTTAGTGATCAGGGAGCTCCTGGAAAAAGGCACTCTTACCTTAATGGAGATTCTGGCCAAGATGACCGTTAATCCTGCCCGGATATTGGGAATGGCCATAGGCCGGATTGAGGAGGGGGCCCGAGCTGATCTTGCTATTTTCGATCCCGAAAAGACCTGGAAGGTGAGGGAAGAAGAGTTTTTGTCTCAGAGCACGAACTCTCCCTTCATAGGATGGGAGCTTCCGGGCAAAGTGGAATGGACCATAGCGGGAGGAAGGGTGGTTTACC
>CAYYHL010000067.1:0-9232 GCA_964471775.1 uncultured Clostridia bacterium | reverse complement strand
AGGCTAAGGCCTCCGGACCATGTAGTCTGGGAACTCAAAAGGCTTTTGCAAAAAGGGATCAACTACGTGCATATGTGTGACAGTGAATTCAACCTCCCCCCCGAACATGCAGAAAGTGTGTGCCAGGAGATAATGAAGGAGAGGCTGCATACAAAGCTTCATTGGTACGCCTACTGCTCGCCTTCCCCATTCTCCGAGAAACTAGCTCTTCTCATGCATAAGGCAGGTTGTGCGGGAATTGATTTTGGAGTGGACAGCGGTAGCGATAGGATGCTAAAGACCTTGGGTAGAAGCTTCGGCTCCAGGGAGATCGAGGAGACTGCCAAGCTTTGTCACAGACATGGTATCGTGTTTATGTATGACCTACTTTTGGGTGGACCGGGGGAAAACAAAGAGACTCTTCAGGACACTATTGAACTTATGAAAAGAGTAGATCCCGACCGGGTGGGAATAACAATAGGTGCTAGAGTTTATCCTGGCACTTCTCTTTCTTCCAGTATCCTAAAGCAGGGGTCTTTCGAGAAAAATCGCCATCTTCACGGGGAGGCTCCAGACCGTGATTTCTTTAGACCCATCTTTTATCTTTTCTCTGAGCTAGGTGATGGAATTTTTCCCCATGTTGAGAAATTGGTTGGAGATGATGAAAGATTTTTCTTCCCAAAAGATGTGGGCAAAAGTAAAAACTACAACTACAACCAGAACATAGCTCTCATAGAGGCAATACGTAAAGGTCATCGAGGCGCTTACTGGGATATTTTACGTAGAATGCAAGCTTGATTCATCCCTCAGGATACTCAGGAAAAACGCAAGTTTCTTTCCTCTGCCCAGACCAAAAAACGTCGGCTTCAAGTTCAATGAGTGCGGTGCATTAGGACTCAAGCTCTTTGAGGTTTTGGTAGCAATCCAATGACTCCGGATTAATCAAAGCGTCCCTGTTCAAGACGGCTCTACCATGGATCAGGTTGGTAACCGCACTTTCCACTTTCTTCATGTTCAGAGTGTAGGGAATGTCTTGAACCTGGATGATCTTGGCTGGGACATGACGGGGCGAGGCGTTTTCGCGCAGAGCCTTTTTGATCTTGGTTTTCAAATTCTCCGTTAGATGATATCCTTCGGCAAGTTTGACAAAGAGGATAATGCGCTGATCTTCCTGCCAGCTCTGCCCTATTGCAAGGCTGTCAGCGACTTCTTCCAGTTTTTCCACCTGGTTATATATCTCGGCTGTACCTATTCGAACTCCAAAGGGCTTCAAGACTGAGTCAGAACGGCCGAAGAAAGTAATCCCACCTGTATCACCATGAACCATAATATAATCACCATGACGCCACACC
The DNA here is from genome assembly GCA_964471775.1 of uncultured Clostridia bacterium. GTDB lineage: Bacteria > Aerophobota > Aerophobia > Aerophobales > AE-B3A > SOJT01. The sequence goes on along the minus strand of CAYYHL010000067.1, from coordinate 7,901 downwards.
TTGGGATAGACATTGAAGTAAGCCTCCCTGTACTTTTCACCATTTGGGTCATTCCAGAAATAAAGAGGCATGGAAGGAGCAGCAGCTTCACAAACAAGCTCTCCTTGCTCATCAACTATCGAATTGCCTTTCTCATCGTACGCCTTGACTATCATTCCCAAACCTGGACCTTGCAGCTCACCGGCATATACAGGACTGATGGGATTTCCAATGGCAAAACAGCCATTTATGTCTGTGCCGCCCGAGATGGAATTAAGGTGCACATCTTTTTTGATTTCTCGGTAAACATATTCGAATCCATCGGCCGAAAGGGGTGAACCGGTCTGGGATATTTCTCTGAGTGACGAAAGATCATAGTCTCTGCCGGGCTTAACTTTCTGTTTCTTAAGAAAGTTAATATAACTTGCACTGGTACCGAAAATAGTTGTTTTCTCGTCCTGAATTAGCTGCCACATAGCACCTGAATCAGGATAAAGAGGACTGCCGTCGTACAGCACTATAGTAGCTCCCAATGCCAGGGAACTTAGCAGCCAATTCCACATCATCCAGCTGCAGGTTGTCATGTACATGATCGTATCTTCGCACTTCAGGTCTGTGTGGAGTATGAGTTCCCTTAAGTGATTGATGAGGATTCCACCAGCTCCCTGCACCAAACATTTTGGCTTGCCCGTAGTTCCAGAGGAAAACATAATGTGTACGGGATGGTCAAAGGACAGTTGTTCGAATTCAATCTCGAGTCCTCTTTCTTTGGACAGAAAATCGTCAAAATGGAGAGAGTCAGGAATATGGCTAATACCGGGTTTCTCCTCCGTATAGGAGGTGACTATGACTTTCTCAATTGAAGGTACTCCCCTTGCAATCTTGGCCACATTTGAAAGAGAATTGAAAGTTCTCCCTTTATAGAAATAGCCATTAGCCGTGAATAAGACTCTTGGTTCGATTTGACCAAAACGGTCCAAAGCCGCCTCTGGGCCAATATCCGTAGCACATGAGGCCCAGGTGGCACCAATACTGGTAGCAGCAAGCATGGCAACAGCCGTCTCGATCATATTGGGCATGTACGCAGCTACTCGGTCTCCCGGGGTAATTCCTATTTCCCGAAGTGAGGTTGCAAGACGCGCCACGGCATCATAAAGCTCTGCGTAACTCATTCTGGCTGATTTCTGGGTTTCCCCTTTGAATATGAAAGCCGTACGGTTCCCCCTGTATCTAAGAAGATTTTCGGCAAAGTTCAGCTTAGCACCAATAAACCACTTCGCTCCTGGCATCTTGCTGACGTCATCAACAACTATCTCGTAGTATTTGGAGGCTTTGATTTCAGCAAAATCCCACATGCAGGCCCAGAAATCGGGAATATGGTTTATCGACCAGCCATGCAGCTCCTCATAAGAATGAAAGTTCTCTTGGTAGCGTTTGTTGACAAGATCCACGAACTTTGTTATGTTTGCATTCCTCTTGCGCTCTGCCGATGGCTCCCAAAGCAATTTCCCCATGCCAGTCCCTCCACTTGATTCTGGATGACTCAAAACTAGGATTTGCGCCTTGTTGCGAAGCGAATGCCTGTTTAAGGGGCTACGGTAGCAAGATTCGTGGCTGGAGAGTAAGGATATAATAGCAGCTCGGCAGTGTCAAGGGAGGTATGGAACATTTTTGTCTTTTGTTGGTCTAAACTGAGTAGATTAACGGATAAATAATTATCCAAGTCAAAGGAGGTTATTCATGAAGAATAAATGGCTTGTTTTGCTACTGGTGGGTTTAGTGATAGTAGGACTGATCGGTGGCGCCGCGGCTCACGGCGGGAATGCTCGAGCCGCTGGTTCTCAAGGCCAAAAGTTCGCCCACAAGGGTAGGACAGGAAAACTCACATTTCTTCCCTGGAGCAGGCTAAATTTAACAACGGAGCAGAAAGAGAACATAGCTAGTCTGAGGCTCACCTTTGAAGAGAAGACCTTGGAGCTACGTACGGAGCTTGCCAGAGATAGGCTAAAGATCCAAAAACTTCTTCTGGAGGAGTCTCCTGATCTCGCGAGGGTCTATGACCTGGTGGATGAAATAACTCCTATTCAGGCTGAAATCCAGAAAAAAGGTATTGAATTCAGCTTGAAGTTGAAAAGTCTTCTCACCGAGGAACAGCTCGAGAAGCTCCCCGGACTGGGTGTAGGTCGGGCATTTGGTGGGCGTATGGGCTGTGCCATGCCTATGGTGCATGGTGGCTGCTGGCGATAAGCCAAAAAGCCAATGAGGGAGGGAAGAAATTAATCTTCTCTCCTGTTTACATATAGATGCAGGGGAGGGTAAAACCTCCCCTGATTTCTACAAATAAAATAGGTAAGGCCAAGCCTCCCTCTTATTTTCAAGTTTCTGTCGTGCAGGTCGATTTTTGCCAAGTCTTTCGATAGTAGGCACTTGATATAATTTGAGATTTGTTCATAATTATAGCTCAGTCAATAATCAATAAAAGGAGAGGATACAATGAGAAAGGGCTTACTTTTTGGCGTGGTGCTCTTGATCGCTCTAACTTCCTTTAGTTCAGGGGCTGAGGAAACTGAAGTGAGAGAGTTCAATCTCGAGGAAAGTGTTGCAATGGGTCTTGAGAACAATCTAGATCTAAAGCAAGCAGCTTATGATTTGAGCCTGAGAGAGACAGAATTCCAGGAGGCCGAAATAAATAATCTCCTTAAGACCTCCATTGTCACCCTAAAAAATGCTGAACTTAACTTGAAGAAGACCCGGCACGCCTTTGAGGAGAAAAAGAGACAGTTGGCTTTAGAGGAGATAACCAGCCGATACTTTGAGGTTTTGAAATATGAGGAGCAGGTGCAAATAGAAAAGATTGCAGTTGAGCAAAGCACCGAGAACCTGGAGATGGTCAAAAACAAATTCTCTCTGGGAGATGCCAGTGACCTGGACGTTATGCAAGCCGAGGTAGGACTTTCCCAGGCCCAGTTGGACTTAACCAGAGCCGAAAACGGCCTGACCCTTGCCAGAATCAATCTGAACTATGTTCTGGGGCTAGACCTGGATCTACCAGTGAAACTCACCGATACCTTTTCTTTAGAAACATTGGAGATAACCCTCCAGGAGAGTATTCAAAGGGCTTTGAAGAACAGGTACGAAATTGTTGAAGCCCGGGACAGCCTTGAATTTGCCAAACTGAAATTGAGTCTTAAACAGAATCAATACACATCTGAAATTGAACAAAAGAAGGCTGAAATCGAACTCAAAAAAGAGGAGATAAATCTGGAACAACTAACGAGAAGGATTCCTCTGGAGATCACCGACCTTTTCTTCGCCCTAAAGGAGAAAGAGACCAACGCCCGGATCAGCAAGAAGGAAGTTGAAGAAAAGGAAGAGAGCTATCGGATTGCCCGGGCCCAGTTCACGGCAGGACTCATTACTACTGCGAATCTCTTGGATTCTCAGATTGAACTGACTCAAGCGAACACTAATGCACTGGAAACACTCTTCAGCGCTAACCTGGCGAGGAGACAGTTCATTAAGGCCCTAGGGGGGGAACTCGAGAAAACTCAAGAGAAACCTTCTTAGAAGGAATCGCCGTTGAAGGGAGTATAGCGATGAAGATGAGGGCTGTTTTCCTGGCGGTTGGCTTACTTTTTCTTCTCTCCTGTCCACCCTTGTCTGCCGAATTGTCGCTCAGGCTAACTCTGAGTGATAGCATTAAGCAGGCACTTGAGCATAATCTCGACATCAGGATTGCTGAAGTCCAGCTTCAGGAGATGGAATCCGAGATTGCTCAAATAGAGTCCTCTTTCAAGCCAAGACTGGACCTGGAGCTTGCTCCAGCGACCTGGGTTGGAGAGTTCGACTCACTCAAATACCGGCCCCAGGGTTCCTTGAGCATGAGTCTGGCGACTAAAGGCGGAGCCACCTATAGCCTCAGCCTGGAACAAGAGAAATGGGAGGATGAGGAATCCAGCACTAGCCTGTCCTTTATCCTTACTCAGAAAGTTCTACCTCATCCGAGAGTTGATCCCTCTTATCTGGGACTGGAGAAATCGCTGCTCGATTTGAGGCAAAAGAAGTCACTATTGGAGGAAGAGAAAAACGGCTTGAAACTTGAAGTAACACTGAATTTCTATCAAATTCTGGAGCAGGAGAGAAAAATCGAATTAAAGAGGCTTTATCTAAAGCAGGCCGGGGAAGATCTTCTGGTGGTCCAGGATGAGTTGGAGAACCTGTTAGCAAATGAGCTGGACCTGTTGACTGCTCAAATGGAGGTAGCGAATGCTGAAGAAGCAGTTTTCCAGAGTCAGGATGAGCTCTTTCAGTATACAAGAGAGCTTAAAGACCTCTTAGGAATAGATCCAGAGACTCGGATTGAATGGGCGGCTGAATCTCACTATAAAGGGGAACCGCTGAAGCTGGATCTTAAAGATGCAGTCAGGGAAGCTCTAGCGAATCGTCTGGAGATCGAAAGAGAAAACCTGGACTTAGAGAGAACTGAACTTGACCTGGCTCTGGCAAAAAGCAGGAGATCGCCTTCGCTGAATCTCTCTGGAGGCTACAGCTATGCTGGAGTAGGAGAGGAGGAATACGAGGCTTCCCTGATCTTTCAGATTCCACTGGTGGATGGAGGAGAGGGTAGGGCAGAAATTGAAGAGGCAGAAAGTAGACTGGAAGCAGCTTATCTTGGTTTGGAAAAACTCAAGAGGGATATCAGGGCCGAGGTGAGAAGCCACTTTTTTGATGTTCAGAGAAAGATGAGACAAATCGAGCTCCTCAGATTGTCACAGGATTGGTACGAAAAGGATTTGGATATAGCCCGAAGCAGATTCTCGAGTGGTGCTATCACCGAGAATGAGCTTACGAAAAAAGAGATTGAGTCCAAGCAGGCCGAGATAGCTCTTCTAGATGCAATATTGGATTATGAAGCTTCGCGATCGGCATTTTTGAGAAGCCTAGGAAGAGGACTCTAAGGGAGGAGGAAAGTTAAGTGAAGAAGAAACGGATTTTATGGATAGTAATTGTCGCCATAGTAGCCTTAGGAGCGATAACTCTTGTCTCTAGATTCTTCTTTTCCGACAAAGAGGAGCCTCACCTGCACGAGTCTTTGGTTGCTGCGGAAAGGGGAGATATTATCATAATAGTCTCTGCTACCGGTTTCCTTTCCTCTCAGGCGAGTGAAGAGGTTAAATTCAGTAAACATGGCCGAATCAGGGAAATTGTAGTCCAGGAAGGGGATTATGTAAAAGAAGGACAGATTCTGGCTACATTGGAGGATGACCAGGAAAGACTAACGCTTCTTCAGGCAGAGAACGCCGTGAAGGAAGCTGAATCCGAATTACAATCAGCCAGGCTCGGCTCTCCCAAGAATGTGATTGAAAGCAAAGAGAGGCAACTCCAGGAAACAAACCTTCAACTTGAGCTGAAAAGAAAGGATTTAGAAGATACAGTTTTGAAGGCTCCTTTTTCGGGTAGGGTATCCAAAATCCACGTAGAAAGAGGCGAAATAATTTCAGGAGAAGCAGTTTCCGCCTCTCAAGAGATCTTGCGACTAATCGACACCTCGAGGCTCTTTGCGGAGATTACCGTGGACGAAGTGGATATTGCCCAGCTGAAGGTTGGGCAGAGGGCCGAGGTGACGATCGACGCCTATGCTGATGAGATTTTTTCCGGAAAGGTTGTCTATATTGCTCCGGAGACGACCACTTCTCAAGGGTTGGTGGTGGTGGAGGTGAAAATCGAACTTGAAAAAGCAGATCCTAGACTGAAACCCGGGTTTACTGCCAGTGCGGATGTCATTGTGGAAGAGGCCAGGAATGTCGTCTTTCTTCCGATAGAGGCGGTCAATGAGACTGAGAGAGGTAGTTTCGTAATGGTATCAGAAGAAGGGAGTCCCACTCGTCGCGAGGTAACTCTGGGAATCTCAGATGGAACTAATGTCGAGATCAAGAGGGGTTTGGAGGAGGGAGACGCGGTATTATCTTCCGGTCTCAACAGACTGATCGAACTGCGAAGAATTCAGCGTGAGGCCGAACAAAGAGGACCGCGAATGAGATTTCCCCTTCCCCATTAATGGTTATTTTCGGTAAAGTAAGAAGAAACTATGATTCAGGCAGTCAATATCAAGAAGATCTACAAGGTTGAGAAGGTAGAGATAGCGGCCCTAAATGGAATAAGCCTTGAGGTTGAGGAGGGAGAATTTGTCTCCATTACTGGGCCTTCCGGATCGGGTAAGTCGACTCTGACCCATATCATCGGTTGTCTAGATAGGCCCACCGCGGGCAGACTCCTATTGGATCATGAGGAGGTGGGAAAGCTAAAAGATAATGCCCTGGCGGAGATTCGGAATAGCAAAATCGGTTTTGTCTTTCAGCAGTTTAATCTTCTTGCTCGCTCCACCGCCCTCAGAAACGTTGAACTTCCCTTGGTCTACGCAGGGGTAAGTCGCAGGGAAAGAGCGGAAAGAGCCAGGGTGGCCCTGGAGAAGGTGGAAATGGCTCACCGACTGTATCACCGGCCTAACGAGCTTTCGGGAGGCGAAAGACAGAGAATTGCCATAGCTAGAGCCCTAGTAACCAATCCTTCTCTTGTTCTGGCAGATGAGCCTACCGGAAACCTTGACAGCAAAACGGGGGAGGGAATTTTGAAGCTTTTTCAAAAGCTTCACCGACAGGGACACACTCTGATTGTGGTAACACACGAGAAATACGTAAGTGCATATGCCCAAAGAATCATTCACCTAAAAGACGGACTCATTGAGCAAGATGAAAGACGAAATACAACCTAGCCCTTGTCTTTCGGAGGTCTGGAATACGCAGGGTCCAAAGCGAGAAAATGAAACTCACTGAAACCTTTAGGAGTGCTTTAGATGGATTAAATGCCAATCGGAGACGATCCTTTCTTTCTATGCTCGGAATCATTATCGGAATAGCGGCGGTGATTGTCATTATCTCTATAACTCAGGGTTCCCAGAGAAGTATTTCGGAAAGAATTCAAGCTCTAGGAACTAACCTCATTAATGTAGGCCCGGGAAGAAGAGGTGGATTTGCTGGAATGAGGGCACGCGCGCTCGAGAGTCTTTTCACTCTGGAGGATGGAGAAAAGATTCTCAAGAAAGCCTCAGCGGTAAAACGGGTAGTCCCAGTGATAAACACGCGGCTCTTACTTCAATATCAGGACAAAAATGCAGAAGTGACGGTGAATGGTGTTGCCCCTGAGTATCAAGACGTTTTCAATTTCTGGGTGGAGGAGGGAAGATTCATCGATTCTCGGGATCTCAGGAGCTATCGCACCGTCATTGTGCTCGGTGAGGGAGTTGCTAATGATCTTTTTGAAGATGTAGACCCTTTGGGGCAGAGTATCCTGGTAAATGGTCCCTCAAGTCGATATAAATTCCGTGTGATTGGAGTGATGCAGCCTAAAGGAAGGGCCATGTTTTTTGACTTTGACGACCAGGCATTTATACCCATTACTACGGCCCAGAAGAGGCTCCTTCATACCAGATACGTGGGGAGCTTCTCTATCCAGGCTGAGAGTAGAGAGACTAGCGATGAGGCCATTGAACAGATTGATGCCATCCTCTACCAGAAGTTTCAGGATGACACCAAATATAGGATTTTCAGTCAGGAAGAGCTCCTTTCCACCATGTCGAGTGTAATGCAGACTTTCACCATCATGTTGGTGGGTATCGCAGGAATTTCTCTTTTGGTGGGAGGAATCGGCATCATGAATACAATGCTGGTCTCAGTCACTGAACGGACCCGTGAGATCGGCACCAGGATGGCCGTGGGGGCTAAAAGGTCTGATATTCTCCTTCAATTTCTCTGGGAATCTATGGTCCTGTGTCTGGTGGGGGGAGTAATCGGCATAGTGGCTGGGTGGATAGGATCAACCATAATTGCCTCTATAGCGGGATGGCCCACCATAGTTTCTTTTCC